>NZ_DKIK01000019.1:0-10256 GCF_002454215.1 Acinetobacter sp. UBA6720 | reverse complement strand
AAAATCCAACTGAGATAGGTGCTATCTCCGACGCCTGTGGATTGCCAAAGGACGCCCCAGTTCCAGGTATAATTCATGACAATCCCCTAAAATAGGTCAGGCAAAGAAACTTTGCCTGAGTGAACATTAATCTTTCCTTTATCGTTTACTGATCACGGTCATGTGGGTTTGCAATTAAGGCTTTAAGTTGGTCTGACATAGCAAAATTCAGGTTAATGTTTTTCGGTGGAATTGGTTGTTCAAACCATTTGTTGTACATCTTGTTAATTTCACCTGAGCTATAAGTGGCTTTAATTGCATCATCAACCACTTGCTTAAAGCCTGTGTCGCCTTTACGCAACATACAGCCATAAACTTCTTGAATTGGTGCTGTACCGACAATGTGCCACTTGTTTGGATCTTTGGCTTTCGATTTTTCTCCAGCGAGTAAAATGTCATCCATCATAAACGCAGCAGCACGACCGCTTTGCAGCATCAAGAATGATTCAGCATGGTCTTTGGCAGAAATCACTTCACCAATACCGAGCTCTTTTTCATGCTGACGGATATAGCGTTCAGAGGTTGTACCTGCTGTAGTCACAAGTTTTTTGCCTTTTAAGTCAGCAAAATCCTTCACACCTGAATCCGTTGCAGTGAGTAAACGTGAACCCACTTCGAAGAAGCCTACAGAAAAGTCAACTTGCTGCTGACGTTCTTTGTTGTTTGTGGTTGAACCACATTCAAGATCGACTGTACCATTTGAAACCAATGGAATACGGTTTTGGCTGGTGACTAAGTTATAGCGAACTTTTAAATCAGGCATGTTCAGCTTTTGTTTAACAGCTTCAACCACTTTGAGCTGTAAATCATGTGCATAACCGACAGGTTGATTGGGGTTGTCTGCGATATAGGAGAATGGAATAGAGGAATCTCGGTAACCTAAAACAATGGTTCCTGATTTTTTAATCTTATCTAAAGTGCCTGACTGTGAAGCATCTGCGCCAGTGCTAGCTGCATCCGTTGCAGGTGCTTTGTTGTCGCTACATGCACTGAGGCTCAGCGCAAGTGCACTTGCACAAAATAGGGCAGAAAGATTACGTTGCATGGTCATGTACAAACTCCTTTTGTTTGCAGCATCAATTGCATTGTTTTTATCAAAAACGTCAGAATTGGGTTAAAGCTTTATTCTGTGCAAAAGATGTTCTTTTTATGGTGTTTTTTTTACAGCTTAGTCTGCATCTTAATCGAGATTGCTTTTACTGCTCAAGTGGGATTTTTAATATTTTGTTAATAATGCTTTAAATAAGTGCATCGCTATATTCCTCTGATATTAAAAAGGAAATTATGCATAATACGTGCCATTTCAAGTTTTTTAATCAATTTTATTAGGCTAATGTCTAATGCTACAGGATTGGCTATTCGTTTTGTTATGGATGCATGACAGAATGGATTTTGCTTGTGTAGAACATGCTCTAACGGCAATAGCAAAGAAAAGTGCTTTATTTTGAAGATGATCCGTTTTATGGCGCAGCATAAAAGATGAGTTAGATTCGACTTACTGTCCTACACTTTCCGAAGAGGATTAAAAACTAAAACATAAAAGCGACTGTACGTTATGAACGAATGACGGGGCACAATCGCAGGGGGGGGAATGATTAGATGTGTATCAAGAAGTGCTTAGTGCACAAACATATCCATATATTCACGGATTTCAGAAATTGCAGTTTCAATATCCGTCGTCAACCATGTTGGCTCAAACAGTCCGATATAGTGATCTAAACAGTCTTGAGGTACAACTAAACGCACAGGACATTCTTCTTCTAGTAAGCGCCAAGGAATGATGGGTGTTTCATTGTCTAAAAAGGCTTGCACATTTCGAATATCAATAATCATGGCATTGACACATTCAGGAAAAGGCATCACTGAAAACTCTTCAGTACGACGGCGGAAAAACTCCAGATCGCCCCACTTGAGAATATAACTTGGCTTAGAAAACTCAATAATACCAATAAGATGTTGGTCTCGCGTGTAGTGCAAATGACATTGGTGCGTAACATCAGTGTCTAAATCAAGCGTTACACTTTGTTGACGATATGCCATAAAGTCCAAAAACAGCTAAAACAAGGTGCATAATTATAGCGCAAATTCAGTTGAAGAGCGCTGTTAGCCAGACTCTTTTTGTCTATGGCTATATGAAATACTATTTATATGACTTTTAACATTGAATTGACAGAAGAGTGACTGTTTTTAAAGCCTTATAAAATAATAATTTATCTTGAAATAATGCGCTTGTTTACTATCTCACTATGCTTTGAAACACAATGCTACACAAGCAATTGTTAGTATAAAAATTCGACAACTTGATAATAGAAAATTGAGGGGGAGCTATGACACATGATTTCAATAAACCGCCCCATGTACAAACGCCAGAGGAGCGGCAAAAGAAAAAACGCATGCCTGTGTATATGTTGGCATTGGTCGGAATTTTCTTAATCGCATTATTACTGTATATGTTTGCAGATACCAAGCCAAATCCAAATGAGGCGCCTCCAGGACATCTGAATCCAAGTGCCGAGCCTGCAACACCGAATAACAGCACCACTGCAACAGCAGGTGATGAAGCAGTAGCCACCGATAGCAATACAGCGACTGCAACTGACCGCTAAATGAGACAAAGCCCTTGTAATGTACAGGGGTTTTTTCTTTAGCAGTCATCAAAAGGGTATTCCATTTCTCATTCATACCTCATGGCAGACAATCACTTCAAAACTAAAATCTGTATTTGAGCAAAGGTCGCTGTGATGTAGACATAACAAGAGGGAGAACAAAATGAATGATTATGTAGGGCATCAGGGTCGATTTGATGCGATGTATTATTGGGATCAGTTTCACCCAATCCTGTCCGCAATCGCCATCCTGATCATTGGTTGGATTATTGCATTATTGATTGCAGGTGCTGTGAAAAAAGTCTTAACCAAACTGGGCACCAATCAAAAACTATCGAGTGCCACAGGACATCGTTCAAATATTGAAAATATTGTTTCCCGTGTTGTGTTTTGGCTGATTTTGATTATTGCGGTGATTGGCGCACTCAATGTCCTCAATCTCACCAGTGTGAGTGGGCCATTTAGCAATATGGTTCAGCAATTCCTATTGTTTATCCCTCAGTTGCTGGCTGCTATTGCGGTCGGTTTTATTGGCTGGATTGTGGCCAATCTGGTCAAAGTGGGTTTACAAAAAGGATTGGATCGCACCCAGTTAGATGAAAAGCTCAGTCAAGATGTCGGAGTCAGCACGCTCAGCCAAAACATCAGTGAAATTGTTTATTGGTTAATTCTCTTGCTGTTTTTGCCTATTGTACTGTCGATACTCGGTCTTACTGGGCTGCTTTTCCCTATCCAAAATATGGTCAATGAAGCCGTATTGTATCTGCCGAATATCTTTATTGCGGGTGTGATTATTTTTGCAGGTTATATTCTGGCAAAAATTGTACGTGGCATTATTGAGGGTTTATTGAGAAGCCTAGATGTACAAAAACAGGTTGAAAAAGTAGGATTGTTTAAAAACTCAGATTTGGCCAAAGTGCTTGGATCTTTTGTTTTTGCAATCGTCATTATCACGGCTCTGATTATCGCCTTTGAAGCTTTAGGGATTGATGCCATTTCTCAACCTGCAACCGCCATGTTGTATGAAATCATGAATGCTATTCCGCATATTATTGCGGCGGCATTGATTTTAATTTTGGCCTATGTGGTGTCGCGTTTTGTCGCAAGCCTTGTGGTGGAAGTCTTGTCGGGAACAGGTGTAGATGACATTCCAAGCAAAGTTGGCTTACAACGTTTCTTAGGGAACACCAAAGCATCTTGCGTTGTGGGTTACTTCATCGTGTTCTTTACCATGTTATTTGCAGTTTCTGAAGCAGCAAATCGACTCGGCTTTGAGCAGATCAGTGGTTTGATTGCGATGTTTATCCAGTTTGGTGCAAACATCCTGTTGGGTGCAGTCATTCTGGGCGTGGGCTTCTGGCTGGCGAACTTGGTTGCACAGGTGATTGAACGTGGTGAATACAATAGCTCTCGTTGGGTAGCGAACATTGTTCGTGTCTTGATTATTGGCTTAGTGTTGGCAATGGGCTTGCGTGCCATGGGTATCGCAGATTCGATCGTAAACTTAGCCTTTGGTTTAACGCTTGGCGCAGTTGCGATTGCTTTTGCACTGGCTTTTGGTCTGGGTGGTCGTCAACCTGCGGAACGGGTTTTGACCGACTTGTTAGATAAAGCCAAAAAAGAAGGTACGCAACCGAATCCACTGTATCAGGCCAAAGCTGATAGCACGCAGTCCGCACAAGGCAAAGAAGGGCATGCTTCACTGAAAGAGCAAATGGATGCACCAACAGTTGCAGAAGAATATCAACATGTTGATGATATTCCGACCACCGCAGAAGTTGATCCTGCACATAAACCTTTAAATAAGCCTTTTGGCTCAACGGGTGAAGCTGAGCAAGATATTGATGTTCACCCCAAAGATCCAGACTAAGTCAATTATACTAAACACCAACCGCTGATAGTGGTTGGTGTTTTTTTTATTGGAGTAAACGATGTTAAAAAAAGCCCCAAATAAATATTTTGCGCCCATTATTATTGCAGGCATTACCGTTGGATTTTTCGTGAGTGCTTATAAGTTTGTCTTTGCGAAGCCGAAAGCAGAAGCTAAGCAATCCACAGCGTCAGAGATGTTTCCTGCGCAATCTTCTGAGCGAGTAGTGACTGAAAAGGATGATGAAAAATAATACAAAAGTATATAGTGTTGAATGGCATTTAATTTGGTATGTTTAATGCATGTGAAATATGGATATTTCATAAATTAGAAATACTTAGATGCCTATACTTTGAAATATGAATTGATGAATATTTCACAATTTATTTTGATAAATTGTACATACACAAGGAAAAACCAATGATGAAAATATTAAAAAAGACATTGATGTTGCGCCGTACCGTGACTGAACTTAGCCATGTGCAAATTGCGATTGCGAAAATGGACTTAGCGCTTGCTCGTCAGCAGAAGCAAAAGCAGTGCGTACTGCTACGCACGGACTATTTAGAATAATTTATCGTTTAAGCAGATGGCTTAGACATATTCTGATGCGGCATGTGCAGATGACCATGCCCATTGGAAGTTGAAACCACCCAAATGTCCTGTGACATCAAGTATTTCACCAACAAAGTACAAGCCTTTTTGCTTTTTACTTTCCATCGTTTTCGAGGACACTTCCGTGGTATCTACACCACCTAAAGTGACCTCAGCGGTACGGTAGCCTTCGGTTCCTGATGGTTTGACTTCAAACGCATGTATGCGCGTTGCAATGTGCTCCAGTTTTTCATCTGACAGTTGGCCAATCGCTGTTTCAGCCAATTCAGGCCAAATCAGGTTTTGTAGTTCAACCACTACACTTTTCGGGAAATGTTCACCCATTAAAGTGCGCAGTAGGGCTTTGGGTTGACTGTGTTTCTTGGCTTTTAAGTAGTCGTTCACATCCACACTTGGTAGGAAGTCAATTTTAAAACTTTGCCCAACATCCCAATAATTCGATAGCTGTAGCGAGCTTGGCCCACTGAGCCCACGATGAGTAAATAAAAGCGCTTCGGTGAAAGCGTTTAAGTCATTTGATAAAGTGGCATCGACTGCGTTGCCACTTAAGCGTGTGGTCACTTCTTTAAAACTATCTGAAAAGGTGAAAGGTACTAAACCTGCGCGAGTTGGATAAACATGGTGACCAAATTGCTTTGCAATTTCATAGCCAATCCCTGAACCCCCTAAGGTCGGAATAGATAAACCACCCGATGCAATGACTACAGATTCGGTTTCAAAATACCCCAGCGTCGTGGCAATTTGAAAACCTTGTTCAGCGAGTGCGGTGATAGCTTTCACTTCACAGTTGGTTTTAATCTCGACCAAACCTGTCTTTTCACACTCGCTCAACAGCATGGCTAAAATTTCTTTGGCACCTTTTATGGTGAACAGCTGACCGTGTTTACGTTCTTCATATTCAATCCCGTATTCACAAACTAGGCCAATAAAGTCCCAATTGGTATAGCGAGTGAGGGCTGAAATCACAAAGTGTGGATTATGCGAAATAAAGTTGCTGGGTTCGACATAGAGGTTGGTAAAGTTACATTTACCACCACCCGACATGAGAATTTTTTTACCGACTTTATTGGCTTTTTCTACCACCACCACTTTACGTCCACGTTGAGCTGCCATATAGGCTGTCATTAAGCCAGATGCACCTGCACCTAAAACTAAGACATCATATTGATTTGCGGACATGACACACTCACGGGAGAATAAAGCAGGGCATTATAGACCATCTTTTTTGCTTTTTCAGGACTATCTAAAGCGCAGCTAAACGACCTTGCAGTCCACCTGAATGAATCACCAAAATACGATGATCTATGGAAAATGTACCTTGTTGAATTAAATCGGTTAAACCCAACAGCATTTTGCCTGTGTAAATTTGTTCCAGTGGAATGTCATATTGCTGCTCAAAGTCTTGAATAAATTGCAGGAGTTCAGGCGTGGTTTTAGCATAACCGCCACAGCAATATTGATCGGTAATTTGCCAATTTTCTTTTTCAGTCAGTTGCTTTATCTCTCGACTCAAAAAATCACCTTTGAGTGCGGAGAAGCCCAAAACTTGCTGCTGTGAATGACTGGCTTCAATCAGACCTGCAATGGTGCCACCTGTACCTACGGCACAGCAAATCAGATCGAAATTTTGTCGATCCGCATCAGAGAGAATTTCTGTACAGCCTTGAATGGCAAGAGGATTGGTTCCCCCTTCAGGAATCACATAATAATCAGGATAATCTTGTTGTAACCGTGCTAAGTAGGCTGAGCTTTGCTTTTGCCGATAGGTTTCTCGCGTCACAAACTGCAATTGCATGCCGAATTGCTGTGCTGTATTTAAGGTTGTATTTAAAGGTTTACTTGCCAGTTCTTCGCCCCGAATAATGCCCAGACTCTCAAAACCCAATAACTGCGCTGCATAAGCCGTTGCGGCAATATGATTGGAATAGGCACCGCCAAAAGTCAGCAGTTTTTTATAGCCTTGTTGCTGCGCCGCCAATAGATTGTATTTTAGTTTAAAAAATTTATTGCCTGAAATATGTGGATGGACCAAGTCTAAACGTTTGATGCTGATATTGATCCCGTCAATACTGATGTGCTGATAGGGAATGGACTGTGCAATCTGTTCAAACATAGGACTTTAATCAATCAGGTTGAGTGCTTAGTGTAAGTGAAAAGTCGTGGTTTCTGCACAGGATTAATGCTGTGCAGATTGGGTATCGACCGAACTAATTACGGACATGCCTGGACGTAAATTTTCAATGCCCGTTTGATTCGGATCAATTGCAATCCGTACTGCAATACGTTGTACCACTTTGGTAAAATTGCCTGTCGCATTATCGGCTTTAAGCACACTGAACTCTGAACCCGCCGCTGGGGAGATTTGTTCGACATGACCTGTAAATTTCTGATGATTGAGGGCATCCACCGTAAACCATGCTTTTTGTCCAATTTTCATATTGGCAATTTGAGTTTCTTTAAAGTTGGCAGTAACCCAAGTTTGCTGTGGAATCAGATAGAGCAACTGTGTGCCTGCGGCCACATATTGCCCCACGCGTGGATTGACTTCACCCAGTTGTCCATCCATCGGGGCGATAATACTGCTGTAATTTTTGGTGGTTTTGGCTTGATCTAGTTGTGCAGCGGCATTGGTCACTTGTGCTTTGAGCCCAGTTTCAGCGACTTGTGCAGTTTTGAGGGCTTCTTTCGCCACTAGGACATTGGCCTGTGCTTGTTGCAGTAAGGCTAAATTATTTTGGGTATCGGCAAAGGCTTTGTCTTGTTCTGATTTAGACGCTGCGCCAGAGTCGCCTAACTGTTGAAAGCGATGCTGTTGTGTCAATGACAGTTGGTATGCTGCTCGCGCTTGTTCGACTTTGGCTTCTGCCGCAACAATATCGGCTTTACGCTGAGCAATATTTTGGCTTTGATTGGAAAGGTTATTTTGGGCTTGATCAACGCCTGCTTCAGCCTGTGTGACTTTTTGGTCATAGGTGGTGGCATCAATATGCATCAACACCTGTCCTTTTTTGACGTGATCAAAATCACTGACCAGCACATCTTTGACATAGCCATTAATTTGCGAAGAAAGCACTGTAGTTTTGCCTTTGACATAGCTATTGTCTGTTGACTCAATATCGCTATCAAATGGCCCAATTTTCCATGCCCACAAGATGATGCCGATCCCGATGATGAGTACTAAAAACATCAAAATCAAGGTACGTTTCGCTGTTGGAATTAATTTACTTGAAGGCGGCGTAATCGGTGTTTCTGCTGCCACGGGCTGTTCAGGCTGAGCGGTATTTTCAGTCGTTGCAGTTGTTTCAGCGGGAGCTACGGGTTTTTGATCATCAGACATAACAATTTCTCAAATAAATAGGGAGCAGTGGCATTAGGCAGGACCGATTTTCGCCTGTTGCCGCAGTTGATATTGATTCCGTGCAATCAGGAATGTCCCCCACAGCAATAGCAGCATGGCCACGATGCCATTGAAGCTAATCACATCGTTATAGGCACGTACTTGGGCTTCTCGAGTTACCACTTGATTTAAATTTTTTAAGGCTTGTTGTTGCTCTAACTGCTGATCGAGCGTGTAACTATGTGAACTTTGTTGATACGCTAAAAGCCGCTGTGCAATCAATGGATTGGTTTCGGGGAGTTGTTGAATCATTTCAGCACGATAGTTCTGGGTTCGGACTTGTTGATAGGTGGAGTAAAAGGATGAACCGACTAAGCCACCAAATGTTTGAGTCGCTGAAAATAAAACAATGAACGTGACAATATGGGTAGGGCCTTTTTGCATAGCATTTAAGATACCCGTGATTAAGAGTGGACCAATAAATACACCACTGGCAAAGCCTACCAAAAACTGACTGCCGTAGAAGTTGGAAGGGCGAATATCGCTGGTGAGGTGAAAATCTAGCCCGCAAGCAATTAATACCAAAGCTTCTGCTAACAGTAGGTGCCAAATAATCCGTTCACGTGAAAAAGTGATGGCACTAAATAAGGTTCCAGACACAATGCCTAAAAAGATCACCACATATAGCGGGACAAATTGATCGGGGCCCATACCCATCGTTTTGAGAAAACTCACGGCAGCATAACTTTGCTCCGACATTAAGAAGCGAATTGCAAAGGCACCGATGATAAAACGAAGCGTAGATGATGTCCCCAGCCAACGTGTCATAATCAGTGGATTGACCCGATAATGTTCGTAGACCAAACCAATCACAATCAGACTGAATCCTGCAATTAAAAGGTATGCCAACCATTTCACTTCAAACCACCACAAGATTGGCCCTTGGGTCAGTACAATACACAAAAAGGCAAAACCGGGCGCAAGCAAGGCAAAGGTGAAAAAGTCCTGCTTTTCAAAAACAGCAATTCTTAAACTGCGGGGTAATTTAAGCGACACCACCATTGCAAAACAGCACAGGGCTAAACCAATTTCAAAGGTATATAGGACATTCCAGTTATTGACATCAATAAGGTACGGAGAAATGATCCATGCTAAGGGAATACCAAGCTGTTGGAAGCCTAAAGCCAAATAGATACTTCGACCAAAATTTTCTCGCTTAAAAGCCTGCATAATGTAATACATGCCTAAAGAGCTGAGCGGTGCTGCAACCATGCCACTAATAAAACGCACCAGTACAGCCATTTCAAAGGTATGTACAAAGACGTGTAAAACTAAAACTACAATAAAAATCAGCAGGCCTATTTCAGAAAATAGACGCAGACCGTATTGTTGGCGGGCTTTAAACAGAATCAGGTTCGCACTGACATTGGCCATCACATAAGCTGCAGGAATCCATGCCACCTCAGAGGGTGTTAGTCCATATTCACCCTGAATTAAGGGTAAATTCGCGGTAATAAAACCGTTACTGAGACTTGCAGACAGTGCGACAAATAAGCCAATAAAAAAATATATGAAGCGCTTAGGTGTGGAGTGCGCGATCACGGCAGGAGAGCCGGGCAGAGTTGGTTTTTCTTCGGCTGTCCAGTTTGGTGCAGGTTCGAGTAAACGCGGTGGCTGTGTCATGAGTGGTGACCTTTATGCCCGAATACCGTTGAGTAAGAGCTCAATCGCACGTTGTGCAAGTTGTTGTTGCTCTAGATTGGTCAGCCCTTGAAATGAAGTCCTTAAA
>NZ_DKIK01000074.1:0-10056 GCF_002454215.1 Acinetobacter sp. UBA6720 | reverse complement strand
CCATCAGCACTGACTGCGATGTACTCAGGCTCCAAATCCTGTGCTACAGAGGTGGTTTGAATACCTACGGTCGCGACATTTGAGTATTGGCTGATGTCTGGACCAAAAATACGAATCCCTGCATCCAATAATTCTTGTTTACGGTCATTCCATGCTTGGAAACCTGCTATGTTTGCTGTTGGTTTTTGAATGTCAGAAACATCAATAATACTAACCGAACCCTCAGGATCAATTTGATAACCCTCATTCGGTTCCGCCTCATTGGCGACCAACACCTTTCGACCATCAGGTGTAAAGGTTAGCATATCGGGTAAAGCACCGACCTTGACTTGGCTAATATAAGACAAATCTTGTGCTTTAAAGAAAGCCACGATACCAGTTTGGGTTTTATCCTCAGCCTGAACCGCAAGCGCAACGATACCATTATGCACCGCGACACTATTCACTTCGGAATTGGCTAAATAAGTTTTGGCATCCAAAGACTGAATATATGTCGGCTGCGCTGGTTTGGAGAAATCCAAAACATCGACCATGCCTTTTTGAGCATTTACCACGAATAGGCGCTGACTCACAGCATCATAAGCGGGTATCTCCGCTGCACTCTGCCCAAATACCCCCGACGCATAACTTGCAAGCTTGACCAGTTCAATATTATTCGGCGTAACTTCCTCAACAACAGGTGGGGATGTAATGGTTTGTTCATCATCACTGCCATTACATCCCACTAAACCCAGCCCCATCCAAGCTAAAAATACGGCACTATATGTTTTATTCATCATGATCTAAATATCAGTTCAAATTTGACCAATGTATGACGCAAGCGTTGCAGTTCAATGTCGTATAGATGTCAATTTGATGGCAGGTGATAAATGCACTTTCACAACATCAGTTCTATATAAATTGAGCTAAACTGTTTAAAAATTTCACTTTGTTGTATCTATGAATCAAACGCCAACCCATCAAGCGCTCGCTCCTGAGTACCGTCTTTTGGTACTTCTGGTTTCGATTGGCTTTTTTATGCAAGGCTTAGATACCACCATTGTGAATACCGCTCTACCTGCTATGGCCATCAGCCTAAATGAGGACCCGCTCCAAATGCATAGCGTGATGGTGGCCTATGTGCTTGCCGTGGCTGCCTGTATTCCCTTGAGTGGTTGGCTTGCAGACCGTTTTGGGGTGCGCAATACCTATTTCAGTGCCATTATCATTTTTACTCTTGCTTCACTGGGCTGTGGTTTTTCTGAAAGCTTAAATGAATTATTGTTCTATCGCGTACTCCAAGGCGTAGGCGGTGCATTATTGCTCCCTGTTGGCCGTTTAGCCATGCTCAAGGTCATCCCGCGGACGCAGTTCTTATCCGCAATGAGCTTAATGAGCCTCGCGGGACTGATTGGCCCACTCATTGGCCCAACACTTGGTGGCTGGCTGGTCGAAGTCAGCACATGGCATTGGATTTTCCTGATTAACCTCCCCATGGGGCTGTTAGGGGTCCTGATTAGTTTTAAAGCCATGCCGAATGTCACAGAACAAAACGTTCCTCGTTTTGACTTCTGGGGTTTTATCCTGCTGGTCATTACCATGGCAGGACTATCTTTAGGCATTGAAAATTTTGCTAGCCCACAGCTAACTTTATGGTGGAGCATCGGATTAGTTGGATTGAGTTTGGTCACTGCACTTTGGTATGCCTATCATGCGCATACGCATCAAAATGCCTTATTTCGTAGCAAGCTGTTTGGTAACCGCATCTATGCCGTGGGTATTCTAGGCAATTTCTTTGCTCGCCTCGGTGGCAATGCCATGCCCTTTCTCATGCCTTTGATGTTACAACTGGCCTTTGGCTTTGAACCCTTAATTACAGGGCTATTAATGATTCCCACAGTGCTAGGTTCATTGGCATCCAAACCCATCATTCGTCAACTGATACAACGCTTTGGTTATCGCCACGTCCTTTTAGTGAATACCCTATTGGTCGGTGCATGTATTGCCAGCTTCGCACTCAACACCGCAGATACCCCAACCTGGCTGCGCGCGCTGCATTTCTTTGTTTTTGGCATGCTGAACTCACTGCAATTTGTATCTATGAATACCCTTACCCTGAAAGATCTGCCACAACAAGATGCCAGCAGTGGTAACAGTTTCTTGTCGATGATCATGATGGTGTCGATGAGTATTGGTGTAGCCTTGGCGGGTACTTTGGTCAATGTCTTTACGGCGTATTTGGGCACAGAGCATATCGTCATGGCATTCCATAATACCTTGATTGTATTGGGCTGTATTAACCTGATTACCGCAGCCATTTTCTGGCACATCCCCAAAGACACCGCAGATTAACAACAGATACAAAGTACGGTCATTCACTGAGCATAATCATCATGGTCAGTTCAGTGAATTCAAGCTATGATGATGAGCTAAAAATCAACACCTACAAAAGCATGCCTGCAAGAAAAAAAGCCGCCGCTTCTCGAAAAACATCATTAGTCTATTACACAGCCGCCTGTGTAATAGTGCTCTGTATCGGTCTCGGAATCACCTATTTTTTCTTGCAGAACAATGTCGCATCTGCTCAAGAGTATCCCGTAAACGGCTTTGATGTATCTCATCATCAGGGCGATATTCAATGGCAATCCATTTCTCCCAAAGAGTTTAAATTCGTCTATTTAAAAGCTACCGAAGGTGGCGATTTTAAAGATCGAAAGTTTCAGGACAACTGGCTTAAAGCACGTGAGCACGGCTTCTTAGTCGGAGCCTATCATTTTTATCGTTTATGTCGTGATGGGCAGATTCAAGCGCAAAACTTTATTGAAACCGTGCCAAAGAAAAAAGATAGCTTGCCACCTGTGATTGATTTGGAATATGACAGTAACTGTATTAATACCTACACCAAAGAACAGCTGCTCAAAGAAATTCAGGTCATGCACGATAAACTGCACGAACACTATGGTTTACAGCCGATCTTTTATACCTCTAAGGCATTTTATAATATTGTTTTAGTCGATAAGTTTAAGAATACACCGCTTTGGATTCGTGAATATCAAGGTCAACCTGAACTCAAGGGCAATCCAAAATGGACCTTTTGGCAACACACTAGCCAAGGACAAATTAAAGGTGTTCCTACCTTGGTTGATCTCAATGTATTTCATGGTTCAGAACAAGAGTGGATACACTTTTTAGAACGCCAAGGACTTTATCAACTGCCACAAAATTTACCCATTAAATAAGTCACCCACCTTCATCTTTAACAAAAAATAAGAACATGAAGACAAACCATGTCGCGCATAGCGGATGAAAGGCTTCGCAATCGAGATAGATAGTGCCATACTTTAGCTGAACCTCCACATCAAAACCGAGTATGCGAAAAATCATTCACATCGACATGGATGCCTTCTACGCATCTGTAGAGTTGCTTGAACGTCCAGATTTAAAGCACTTGCCTGTGGTCATTTCTTCGCACCATCCTCGTGCCGTTATTGCAGCCGCATCCTACCCTGCACGTCAATATGGTCTCCGTTCAGCGATGTCGATGACTCAAGCCAAAAAACGCTGCCCGCAAGTGGTCGTGATTGAACCCAACTTTTCTAAATATCGGGCAGTTTCAGAACAGATTCATACTATTTTCCAGCGTTATACGACCCTCATTGAACCCCTTTCTTTAGATGAAGCCTATTTAGATGTCACTGAAAATTTACAACAACTGGCCAGTGCTACAGAAGTGGCTGAGCGCATTCGCGCTGATATTTTTCAAAGCACAGGACTGACCGCCTCTGCGGGTGTTGCACCCAATAAATTTCTCGCCAAAGTTGCTTCGGACTGGAATAAACCCAATGGGATCTGTGTGATTAAACCCTCACACGTTCAGCAGTTTATTCAGCACTTAGCGCTTAAAAAAATCCCTGGTGTCGGTAAAGTCATGCAAGAAAAGTTAAAAAGCTTAAATCTTGAGACTTTAGGCGATCTACAAAAATTAGATGAAAATGTACTCATTCACCATTTTGGCAAATACGGCAAACAACTGTTTTTATATGCGCAAGGGATAGATGAACGTCCTGTACAAGCAGAACGTGAACGTCAGCAAATCTCAAAAGAAACGACCTTTGATGATGACTTAAGCATTGAACAATGCATGCCATTTTGGCCCCAGTTGATTGAACAAGTTTGGCGAAGTCTCGAGAAAAAACAACTGTATGCTCGTGGCGTCACCGTCAAACTTAAACTCAAGAATTTTCAGACTTTACAGCATAGCAAAAGCTTTAAAACACCTCTTAAACATCAGGCAGAACTACAACTCATCTTAGACAGCCTGCTCAAAGACATGCATATCAGGCCAGAGCAATGCTTTCGATTAGTGGGTGTTGGTGTTTATGCGCTTTCTCACAAAGAAGTACTTCCTCAACTCTCCTTGTGGGAAGATGAAATACCCAAATGAGCTATTTTTTAACCAAAAGAACAAAAATAATGCAATTTAGCATTCACAATATCCTTTTTTAGAGTAATCTAATGGCGCGCTACATTTATCCATGTAAGCGCTGAGATGCTAAAACTCACCTTTACTTTTAGCATAACGTCCTGTGATTGGTGTGACGATCAAATCCAAAGATTACAGGGCATCTCTGATGCTCATCACGACATACTGCTTTTACATCGTGTAGCATTTTAGCCTTATCAAAATAACAATAACTATCTATAATTAATTTTCATCCCCGCATTCCAACTCAGACTAAGCACTGCTTCTTATTTTTACACCACACTCTTCAAATCATAACCATATACTCTCAAAGTCAGTACCACTCTCTTATGAGTCATTTTAGAACCCCAAAAAACCTTAATACTGTAAATAACGGGATTGCGAGCGAGTGATCATCTGCCGCACTTGACTTTGTGATAGGCTATCGAGGTATATATCATGATCTTTAATTCTACGCGCACAGGGCTCTCACATGGCTGTTCAACGTTTGCATGTCTCAAATCGCTTTTCTGAAGTGGCAATTGCTGGAAACCTCATTCATTTAGCAGGACAATTAGCTTCTGACTTTGATTTAGATATTAAAGGACAAACTCAACAGACTTTCGACATGATCGACCAATTTCTTGCCGATGCAGGCACAGACAAAAGCCATATTTTATCTGTGACAATTTATTTAAAAGATATTGAACAAGATTATGCTGCGTTTAATGAAGTATGGGATGCATGGGTTGCCGATATTGATGCATTACCTCGTACTTGTGTTGAAGCAAAACTCTATGATCCACGTGTCTTGGTCGAGTTAACAGTTGTTGCGGTTAAACCTGAATAAATAAATTATTCATCATAAAAGACATGGATCGCATGTTTTTTATGATGAACTTCAAAGCTCAACTAGCCAAGCACACGTAATTTTCGTGTTTGTGCATCATTATAATAGTCGTACTTTTTTGAGGTTTTCTTATCTTTGTTTAAACGTGTTGGGAGATAGACATCTCCATAAAAATCTTCACGTAACTGATGATATTCAGGTACTTCTTCATAACGGATGACTTTATAGCCCGCCATATCGAGTATCGCATCCTGAAATTGGGACTTTTGTGGGCGTTTCAAGGAAAGTGGGTCATCTAAAGCCACGACAGCAACCACTTGCTGCATCGCATCTACCACCACAAAATCGGCCACCAAGTTACGATATTTACTTCGTGTACGTGAAAATTTAGTTGTCAATAAAGCATCATAAGAAACATGTGCAAGTATCGTATGATGGGGTAAAATTTCTTTCAATCGTGTATAGGTTAATTGTTCATTTACATTGAAAATAGCGCGCTGCCTTAATGCACTATCCTGTTGTTTTGTTTTTGGAATTAAACCCTTACTCGCCAAAATCATGGACAGTAGTAGTATCACACTACCAATTACTATATAAGTTGTCATATTCGTATCCTTCTCATATTTATTATAATTTCCGGTCTCACACCGATTTTTATGCGATCAGTATAGCGTGCTGATCATTTTCCCAAACCACGAAATAAAAAATTACAGCTAAATTTGACCAAATGGTTATAAAACTAAACAAATCTTTTCAATGTCATTTGATGTAACATTTATTGCAACTGTGCAAACAACGACATCATTTATTTAGCTAGCTCATACTGTAATAGACTCAATCCTTAGGGTGCAATACTATTTTAGTCTATGCCAAATTTTTCCCGACAAATGACAAAAATCCCTAGAGTGAAGTCTTTTAACTGCTTATAAAAATAATATCGCATAAAAAAGGATGCCAAGGCACCCTTCTTAGTTTCAGTTCCGATTAAGCACGCGACTTAGACTTCGGTTTTGATTTTGAATGCCCAAATGGCTTCTTGGCATCACCTGTTTCACGCGGTGGTAAACCTGTATGTTGCGTCAAAATCTGACCACGCTCAGGACGCTTCTTGGTATTTGACGGACGAGATTGATTTTTCGCTTGTTGGTTACGATTCTCACCATTACGTTTTTGCGAATCACCATCCACGGTTGAGTTCTTTTTACGCGCAGATTGATACTGCCCCTCTGTCCCTTGCGGTTGATAGGTTGGAATCAAATGCTGTTTCGAGTTACCAATCAAGTCTTGGCGGCCCATCTCTTTTAAAGCATCACGCAGCAAAGGCCAGTTGTTTGGATCATGATAACGCAAGAATGCTTTGTGCAAACGACGACGCTTCTCACCTTTCACAATATCCACATCTTCAGTATACCGCGCCACTTTAGCTAATGGGTTCTTACCCGTGTGATACATGGTCGTCGCTGTTGCCATTGGCGATGGATAGAAAGTCTGTACCTGATCGGCACGGAAACCATTTTTCTTCAGCCAAATCGCCAAATTCATCATGTCATATTCGGTCGTACCCGGATGCGCAGCAATAAAGTACGGAATGAGATACTGCTCTTTACCCGCTTCCTTACTGAATCGATCAAACATTTGTTTAAAACGATCATAGGTCCCGATGCCCGGTTTCATCATCTTCGACAATGGACCTTTTTCGGTATGTTCCGGGGCAATTTTTAAATAACCACCAACGTGATGTTGTACCAACTCTTTGACATATTCAGGGTTTAACACCGCCAAGTCATAACGCAGACCCGAACCAATCAGAATCTTTTTGATGCCTTTAATGGCGCGTGCTTTACGATATAGCTGCGTTAAAGGGGCATGATCGGTATGTAAGTTTTGACACACACCTGGATAAACACAGGATGGTTTACGACAATTCTTTTCAATCTCAGGGTCTTTACAGTGCAAACGATACATGTTTGCTGTAGGCCCACCTAAGTCAGAAATGATGCCGGTAAAGCCCGGTGCGGTATCACGAATCTTTTCAACTTCACGCAAAATTGATTCTTCTGAACGGTTTTGAATGATACGACCTTCATGTTCTGTAATCGAACAGAAGGTACACCCCCCGAAACAGCCACGCATGATGTTCACAGAGAACTTAATCATATCAAATGCAGGGAAACGCGCATCCCCATACACAGGATGGGGTAGACGTGCATAAGGTAAATCAAACACATAGTCCATTTCTTCCGTGGTTAGCGGAATCGGTGGCGCATTTAACCAAACATCACGCTCACCATGCTTTTGTACCAAAGCACGTGCATTTCCTGGATTGGTTTCAAGATGTAAAATACGGTTGGCATGTGCATATAAAACTGGATCATCTGCCACTGCTTCAAATGCAGGCAAACGAATCACAGCCAGTTCACGCGGCGGTAATTTATGTTTAATTGCCTTTGAAGACGGCTGTAATTGCACAATTTGTGTATCAGGATCAAGTTGATCCCCTTCACGAACAATTTGATTTGTCACAATTTCTTTTTGGAAATTTTGGTATTGGGTTAAAGAATTACCCTTATCTTTTTCAATTTCACAGCCATCTAAATCTTCAGTCATCACATAAGGATTGATAATCGGATCAACGCGACCAACGGTATCTACATCATTTGATGCAATTTCCACAAACTTGGCTTTAGATGGGCGGTTTAACTTATTCACAATAAATGCCGTGCCACGAACATCGGTAATTTCGTGAATTTTTTCTCCTTTGGCTAAACGATGCATCACCTCAGTAATCGAACGCTCGCCATTACCATACATCAAGAGATCGGCTTTTGAGTCCATCAACACTGAACGACGAACTTTGTCTGACCAATAGTCATAATGTGCAATACGACGTAAAGACGCTTCAATTCCACCTAGCAATACAGGCACATCTGGAAATGCTTCACGCACACGCTGGCAATACACGGTTGCTGCACGGTCTGGACGTTTATTCGGTAAGTTATCTGGCGAATAGGCATCATCAGAACGAATTTTACGATCAGCCGTATAACGGTTGATCATCGAATCCATATTCCCAGCAGTCACCCCCCAAGCAATATTGGGTTTACCTAAAACACGAAAAGCTTCAACATTAGTCCAATCTGGTTGCGCAATAATGCCGACACGGAAACCTTGTGCTTCTAACGTACGACCAATAATGCCCGAACAAAATGATGGATGATCAATATAAGCATCACCGCAGACCAAAATAAAGTCGCAACTATCCCAACCGAGTTGATCCATTTCCTCGCGCGACATCGGCAAAAATGGCGCAGGTTCAAAGCATGACGCCCAATATTTGTCGTAATCAAACAACGCTGTAGGCGCGGTCTGCATAGTATAAGCAGTAGACATGGCTAGCAATTCTCGGCTGGCAGATGAAAGATCTCAAATAGAGATCAAAGATGAAAGCCGATCATTTTACCATGAATTATATTCACCTTGCTTGATTATAATTTATACAACCTAGCTTAATTCATAATCAACTTATTAGAAGAATTATTCCAAGCAAACCTATCTCTTTTATGAAAACCACAATAAAAAAGATAAAATGCTTAATAAATGTAATATATAGATTAACCCGAATCATGGATAAGAAATAGGCTTGAAAAAGAAGAGCACTAGAGCTATCAGTTGAGTTACCACACCAAACTCACAACTCTAGTCCTTATGTTCAATAGTACAGAATTATTTTGTGTAATTGATGATTTCTTCTTAAAATTTGAAGCGACTTACTGGAAATTTCTTAAAGAATGTAACCATTGTCTAAGAATTCGAACCGCTCAACTGAGTATTTCAGAAATCATCTTCATTGCGATTTGGTATAAATGTTCTCATTTTAATAACTTCAAAGCATTCTTCTCATCGTTGAAATAAGACAAAAGCCATTTATTTAAAAGTTTACCCTGTTACATGATTCAAATGACGCGCATGATTCATTTAGTGAATACACATCAACTCGCTTTACATGCCTTGCATTTCGCTGTGATGAAAGATCATCAAAGTTCGTATTTATGGATTGATTCAACTACTTTGCCAGTCTGCAAAAATCAGCGTATTCAGCGACATAAATCCATATCATCAATTGCAACGCGTGGTAAAAGCTCAATGGGATGGTTCTTTGGTTGTAAGCTACATTTACTGATGAATCAATCAGGTGAGATTGTGAACTCAGTTTTATCTAATGGACATACAGCAGACATCAAAATGGTTAAACAGTTGGTAGAAGGATTAAAAGCAAAGCTTTATGCTGATCGTGGCTATATTAGTCATGAACTGAAAGCTAGGCTTAAAGAACAAGATATTGATTTAATTACATATCATCGTAAAAACATGCAGGCAGTTCAATTGTCAAAAGAAGATGAATATTACCTAAAGCAGCGCAACAAAATAGAAACGTTATTTAGTTTGCTCAAAGGGAAATATAATTTGGTAACAAGTAACGCGAGAAGTGTTGAAGGCTATTTAGCTGGTATTTATGCCTCTTTATGTGCTTACCAATTATGTCATCAAAACAAGCCAATCATTCGGGTTGTGGAATCATTGACTTAAACAGGATTCGGGTAGATTAAGAAAGCCGTTCTAAACTTTCAGACTGAGCAGAATGCAGACAAAGATATGGAATCACATGATCATGCATGAATATAAATTTTTATACTATATGGTTTCTGATCTCTTCTTCTTTCCTTTTTCTCGTTGCCATAAAAAACACCCCTAACCGTCAGGTTAG
>NZ_DKIK01000159.1:2046-4979 GCF_002454215.1 Acinetobacter sp. UBA6720 | reverse complement strand
AACTTGGAAAAAGTGTCGGTATCATGTTTACTCAAAGATACTTGGAGTAAAACATGTAGACTAAACCCGAGTTTTTGATAGTTAATATCTCGCTTAACTTTAGTCATAATCGCATTATCAATCAGATGCTTAATACGACGATGCACCGAACTGACCGATAAATTAATACGCTCTGATAATTCGTTTAGATTGATATCTTCATTACTTAAAATTTCTAAAATTTGCTTATCAAAACGGTCTAATTCCATTTTTTAACTCTCATAATGCATTATGTTTATAGGTGTTTATTTCATATTAAGCTTTTCAGATGAAAGATAAAGCTTATTTGCATATTTTTTTCATTTATTTTCAATTTCATAAAAATATATCAGCTTTTTCAGACAAAGAATGGCATGATCTTTTACAAAGTTGTAAATAGACTGAGAAAATTTCTATTCAACTTCTCTCAATAATTATACTGAAAATACAAGAATGGCAAAGGCTATCTGTATCACATACCTCCTTTGCCTTGTTTGGCTTGAGCTTATCTTAAATGCCGCGCCAGTCGACCCGAGCATTGCGTTCGGTTTGATAGACTCTTAAAACATACTGCCCCAAAGGTAAATTGCTTAAATAGGTTTTATAGGCACTGAATTCTTCAGATAGGCTATCCTCATGGTCTTTTTCCCAAGGAGTCCCTTTAATTTCAAGCACAGGGGCTAACATTGAACACACAGCAATATCCGCCAAACCTAAACGATCTCCCACAAAGTAACGCCCATGATTAGCAATTAACTTTTCATTCAAGACCTCAATTAAACGCTGCATTTCAACTTTCGAGTGCTCAACTTTGTCGGCATTGAGTTCATAACCTTTCGACATCAAAGTTTTAATCAGAGGTTTGGTGTATTTTTCAAATTTACGTAAATAGCCCTTTTCGCCCAACATAATTTGTAGCGATTGGTCATTATCGGATAAAGCATGTGCCAACCCCCAACGGCGAACGTGTAGCCCTAAATCATTGGCTAGAGCATTAACATCTAAAGCCTCTTTACGAAGCTGTGCTTCGCTACGTAACAGTCGATGTTCTGGATAACGCTCATCCAGATATAACGCAATCTCGGTGGTATCTGCGACCCATTTGTCTTGATCACGTAAAATAGGCAATTTATTCTGCCCTGTCTTTAACTGCGCAAACGCCCGATGAACCCCAGGCACTACATTTTGCGCGACAAAATCTAGCTCTTTATGATCGAGCAACCAGCGAGCTTTCTCACAAAAATGAGATAAAGGAAACTGGTATAAAGTTCTCATAAATGCTCCACATTTATTTTTCTATTTTGGCTTTTTAGCAAAGCCATCTATTTCAGTTGGATACTTTAGTCACTGTATTTAAGATTTACAATGTACTTTTTACCCAAAACTGCCCAGCAAATGTTCAACAGCCTTTATCAAATTTATACGTTTTTTTCTCTACAATATCTCAAATCTAAATAAGTAAAAATTTAACGACATTGCTTAGACTGCAACCAAAATACATATTTTATATTTTTCAAACACTTAGAATATTCATCAAATGATTAAACTTAGCATATTTTATTTTTAACTTTTTAGCTGCTAAGCAATTCAAAATCCTTCATTTAATCATTCAAACAATCCCAAGTAGCGTATAGAGATTAAGTAAAGGTGCTTTTATGTCTCATACTCTCTCTAAAAATATTCACGTGATACAAAATGATCAGGATGCGATTAATGCAGCCTATCATGTCGCTGACTTTGCCTTAGAAGGTCGGGATCAACGTGATCAGAACCGTCAGCTTCCATTTGCTGAAATCGAATTATTCAGCAAAAAAGGCTTAGGCGGTATTCGTATTCCTCAAACTTTTGGAGGCGCATTTGTTTCCAATAAAACTTTAGCTCAGGTTTTTCGCATTATTAATAAAGCCGACTCAAGTGTCGGTCAAATTCCACAAAACCAAATTGCGCTACTCAACATGATTGATATTTTAGGTAGCGAACAACAAAAACAGTTTATTTTTAATGAAATATTAAACGGCAAACGCCTTGCCAATGGTGGCCCCGAACGAAATACCAAAGACACTAAAACATTAAATACGACATTAAGCATTGAAAATGGTCGTTACTATGTCGATGGTGAAAAGTTCTATTCTACAGGGAGTAGCTTTGCCCATTGGTTAGCCATTAAAGCCATTCACCCTGAAGGTTATGTGGTACTGACGCTTGTTGATGCCACAGCACAAGGTGTCGAAGTCATTGATAACTGGAACGGTTTTGGTCAGCGTACAACCTCAAGTGGCACAGTAAAATTACAACGGGTTGAAGTCGATCCACTCCTTATCTTTGATGAGCGGAAACTAGCTGAGGACGTTACTTATCGCGGTGCCTTCTCTCAGCTAATGCAAGTCGCGATTGATGTGGGTATTGCAGAAGCTGCGTTTGAAGACACATTGTCAGCGGTTAAAAAAGCCCGACCGATTGTCGATGCGCAGGTTGAGAAAGCCAGTTTTGAACATTACACTTTACAAGAAGTCGGCAAATCTGCAGTGCTGCTGGATGCCGCTATCCTACTGCTCGACGAAGCTGCCGAATATTTAGATGAGCTTGACCAACTAAGCGTTGTCAGTGCGGAACAAGCAGCTCAAGCCTCCATTTTAGTCGCCGAAGCCAAGGTTTATGCCAATGATGCTGCACTACAAATTTCTGAAAAACTCCTAGAGCTTGGTGGGAGTCGTTCGAGCCTAAGCCAACATAACTTAGATCAACATTGGCGCAATGCACGCGTACATACCTTACACGACCCGATCCGCTGGAAGCTGCATGCACTGGGTAACTACTATTTAAATAACACTTTCCCTGCCCGCCACGCTTGGATTTAAGGAGAGCATCATGACTTCATTTCAACCCATTCTTCCTCTTCAATCCCAAGACACGGC
>NZ_DKIK01000159.1:0-1987 GCF_002454215.1 Acinetobacter sp. UBA6720 | reverse complement strand
TATGCACATATTATTCAAAGTGATGCTGAAGCCTTAGAAATTGCCAAAAATTTGGCTGAGCAGTTTAAACAGCAGGCTATCCAACGCGATGCTGAACGAATTTTGCCTTTTGAGGAAATTGAAGCCTATAGCCAATCTGGGCTTTGGGCTATTACTGTACCTAAGGAATTCGGGGGGGCCGATGTTTCCAGCTATACGGTCGCGCAAATTATTGCGCTAATGAGTGGTGTGGACGGTTCGATTGGACAAATTCCACAGAACCATTTCTATGCCTTAGAGGTTTTACGTAATAACGGTACTGAACAACAAAAGCGTAAACTCTATGCAGAAGTGCTCAAAGGCGCTCGCTTTGGTAATGCCTTGGCTGAGTTTAAAACTAAAAATGCAACACAAAAACAAACTGCACTGAGCCAAACGGAACAAGGCTATGCGGTCAATGGTGAAAAGTTTTATTGTACGGGCAGCCTGTTTGCAGACCGCATACCGACCTTAGTCAAAGATGCCGATGACAAAGAGTTTCTAGTTTTCATCCCACGGAATAGCTCAGGACTAGAACTGATTGATGATTGGTCAGGTTTTGGTCAACGTACCACAGGCAGCGGTACAGTCAAATTTAATCATGTCGCTGTAGGTGCAGAAGATATTGTTCCTTTCGATACAGCATTTTCCAGACCGACTCTGGTGGGGCCTTTTGCTCAAATTATGCATGCTGCAATTGAAACGGGCATTGCACGTGCTGCTTTTGAGGAAACACTGGTTCGTGTACGTCGGGCTCGTCCGTGGATTGACTCTGCTGTTGAACAGGCAACCGATGATCCTTTAACACAGTTTGAACTGGGACGAGTGGTTGCCGATGTACGTGCCAGTGAAGTCTTACTCAAACAAGCGGCACGCTCCATTGACGCAGCACGTCCTAATCCAACCGCTGATAACATTGCTAAAGCATCACTGGATGTAGCGAAAGTTCGTGCCCACAGCACAGAAACCGCATTAAAAGCAGCTTCGAAATTGATTGAACTGGCAGGCAGTCGTGGTAGTCAACGTGAAGATGGCCTAGACCGCTTTTGGCGTAATGCACGTGTTCACACGCTACATGATGCGTCACGTTGGAAATATTACTTCATTGCCAATTATCTCCTTAATGGTGTGCTTCCGCCACGCAGAGGGACATTGTAATGACACTATCATCTCAAAATAAAAATCCGAAACAAATCATTCTGAATGCCTTTGATATGAATAGCGTAGGTCATATCAATCACGGTTTGTGGACACACCCACGCGATGAGTCGCATCGTTTTAATGAGCTCAGCTATTGGACCGATTTGGCGCAAACTTTAGAACAAGGTTTATTTGATGGTTTATTTATCGCCGACATTACGGGTGTCTACGACGTTTATCAAAATGGTCTGGATTTAACCCTAAAAGAGTCGATTCAGCTTCCAAGCCATGACCCTAGTACACTCGTTTCTGCTATGGCCGCCGTTACACAGCACTTAGGTTTTGGTGTCACTGTGAATCTGAGCTATGAGTCGCCTTACCAATTTGCACGGCGCTTTGCAAGCCTCGACCATTTAACCCACGGTCGTATTGGCTGGAATATTGTCACCGGCTACTTAGACAGCGCAGAACGGTTAATTGGTCAAAAAGGTTTAAAAGATCACGACTTGCGCTATGAACAAGCCGAAGAGTTTCTCGAACTCTGCTATAAATTTTGGGAAGGTTCTTGGGAAGACGATGCCATACAAAAAGATAAGTTAAACCGTGTCTTTACTGACCCTTCAAAAGTTCATGCCATCCAGCATCAAGGCAAATTTTTCCAAAGTCAGGGCGTTTTTCAGGTTTCCCCATCTATTCAACGTACACCTGTGCTTTATCAAGCGGGTGCCTCAAGCAAAGGCTTAGCCTTTGCAACCCAACATGCTGAAGCCATGTTTATTGGTGCTGACACGCCTGAAAAACTTAAACAGCAAGTCGATAAAATTCGTGC
>NZ_DKIK01000095.1:0-15127 GCF_002454215.1 Acinetobacter sp. UBA6720 | reverse complement strand
ATTATTAAGAATTATTCAGGTGAACTTATTTGAAAGGAAACCATTGAAGGCTCTGTTTTTACCTGACAAAAAGTGGAATAAGCAAGAAGAACCTCAGCTGGAGTTCTTCTTGTGATATTTATGGGACAGCAGTGACGTATTTCGTCCCTTTTTATCTTTGAAAATTGTCCATGTAAAATTTAATGAAGATGAAATATGAGATCAAGTTTCATCTTTAATGCATTAATTTTTTGGATGGGTGATTTTCCATGCCCGATGGATTTTTTGATTACGTTTGAAATCAGGCCCAATGGTTTCACTGGTGATTTCTTCGACATCAAAGAACGCCAAAATTTCTTCGTCCATTTCAAAGCCACGGTAGTTGTTTGAAAAGTACAAAGTACCATCTGTGGTTAAACGGTTCATGGCGCGTTTAAGCAATGATAAATGGTCACGTTGTACATCAAAGGTACCGTAGAACTTTTTTGAGTTTGAGAAAGTTGGTGGGTCAATAAAAATCAGATCATACTGTTCATGACCTTCTTTCAACCACTCAAAACAGTCGCTGGCAAAGAACTGGTGTTGTTCATCGGCATGATCGACCGTTAAGCCATTCAAGACGAAGTTTTCTTTAGACCAACTCAAATAGGTGTTTGACAGATCGACGCTGGTTGTACTTGCTGCACCACCTAAAGCTGCATGTAAGCTGGCTGTAGAGGTATAACTGTACAAGTTCAAGAAGTGCTTACCACGCGCTTCTTGTGCAATACGTAGACGGATTTGACGGTGGTCTAAGAACAAGCCAGTATCTAGGTAATCGGTTAAGTTGACTAAGATTTTTGCTTTGCCTTCTTGTACGATAAAACGTTTCGAAGCTGTACTTTGTTTGGTGTACTGGTTTTTACCTTCTTGACGAGCACGTGTTTTGATAAAGATCGCATCACGACCTAAACCTGTTACTGCACGAATCGCCTGTAAAGCAAGATTGAAACGTTTCTTGGCTTTTTCAGGATCAATTTTTTTCGGTGGTGCGTACTCTTGGACGTGGAGACGATCACCATACAAATCGACTGCGACGTTAAAGTCAGGAAGATCAGCATCATATAAACGCAAACAGTGAATGTTCTCTTTCACTGCCCATTTCTTTAAAGTTTGCATGTTCTTTTGCAAGCGGTTAGCAAAGTCTTCAGCTCCTTCAATTGCTTCAAACTGTTGTGGCTGCCATGTTTCCAAGAAAGGTTTAACTACTGCCACAGGCTTAACACAACCTGAACGCACATAAATTGGCAGTTTACCATTCATCAAGCGCATGGTTTGCGGGTCGTTCAGCGCCAATACATCGGCTTGCTCAACGGCTGCGGCGATGACTGCTGCAGTTTGATTTGGGAAGTTTTTTTGCAATAAAGCAGATAAGCCTAAATATAAAGCACGGTTAGACGCTTTATCGCCTAAGCGTTCACCATAAGGTGGGTTGGTCACAATAAAGGCTGTTTTTCCTTCTGCTTCGAAGTTTGGCCAATCTGCCAAAGTCCGTTCTTCGATTTGAATGTGGTCGAGTAGACGTTCAAATCCTGCAGCGATGATGTTTTGTTTGGTGGCTTTTACTGCTTCCCAGTCAGCATCAAAAGCATAGAACTTAGGGAGCGGTTGTTCCAACGCTGCCTGATGTCGATCAGCTGCTTCCGCTTTGATGCTCATCCATAGTTCGTGATTATGACCATTCCAACCATTGAAACCGAAACGACGGACTAAGCCGGGTGCACGGTCTGTCAGCATCATCAACGCTTCAATAATGAATGTCCCTGAACCACACATTGGATCGAGGAAAATATCGGGTCTTTTTGACAGCAGTTTGGCTTTTTGTAAAATCGCAGCCGCTAAGTTTTCTTTAATTGGGGCATCAGTCATATAACGACGGTAGCCACGTTTATGCAGTGAGTCACCAGATAAGTCTAAACAGTAGGTATGTTCAGTTTTGCCTGCGAGTGCATAAATGGTAATTTCAGGTTGCTTAATGTCAATACTTGGGCGCTTACCCACAGCTTCCATAAATGAATCGACGATACCGTCTTTTACACGTAGCGTTGCAAACTGGCTGTTGACCTTAATTTCACGTTCAATATGTAAACGTACAGCAAAGGTACTTTGTGGTGCAAAAATCAGAGACCAATCAAAATTGATTGCACCTTCATAGAGCTCTTCAGCAACATCGCGTGCATCATGACTACGTTCTAATTCGTGGACGTGAATAGGCGTGAGTACACGTGATGCAAGACGTGACCACATACAAATGCGATAGGCATGCTCAAGAGTGCCTTTGAAAACTAAACGCCCAGGGAAACGTTCAATGTTTTGAACACCTAAACCTTCTAATTCTTCTTGGAGTAAGGTTTCTAACCCATCAGCACAAGTAACCCAATAGCTGCTTAAACGTGAAGCGGTATTCATAAATTTGAGAGACCAAAATAAAACAAAATAAACTCGCTAAAGTTTAACGTATTTTGCCTCTGAATGGTTTTTTTAATGTGCTTCTAGCTTTAGGAAATAGCAAAATAAATGAATTGCCATGTGAACAATAACGTTTTTGGTACGCATTTTGCTAAATCCTTGCAAGTTTAATTTATTGAATGATTTTTATAAGTCATCAGTAAATATTTTTCATTTGAAAGGGGAAGAATATGTCGACCAAGTTAGACCGAGGTGTTGTAAGTCATGCTGATACTTTTTCAATTGCAACTTTACTTTATGCACGTCTGCGCCGTGTATCGGGGCGCGTAATTGATGTGCTTTATTTAGTTGAAAATCCAAGTTATGCGCGTCAAATGGCGGAGTTAGCTTTAAGCACAGAGGATGCCGAATTGATTCGTTTGGTGAGCCGTTTAGATAGTGTTATGGACTTATTCAACTATGAGGAACCAGAAGCTATCGAGAAACCAAAAAACATGAATAACAGTCGCTATGAGTCAGGAGCAACCGAAGAAGAAATTTACCGAGCTCAAGTGTCGCATCACTATATTGGTGCTTTACGATAACAATCATTCAAATTTGATCAGCTCTCGAAAGAGGGCTTTTTTATAGCGATGCAAAACGTATCGGTGAAAGAATGTGCAATGTGCTAGATGATCCTCAATGGATTTGAGTAAAATTTTGAGAAAATAGATGCTAAAAAATGTTTAATTTAACTAATTGAAATAATAAATAAGAATTTCATAATCTTAGTTTTGAAGCCGATGATAATTAAGGCAATTGTTTTAAACTGAGGTCCAAATCAAAAAGAAAATCTGTATAATGCGTTAACTTAACGTAGAAGGAATCTCTCATGCACTTGGCAGCATTGCATACTCCGAGTCAGATTCAACTCAACCAAGATGGTCATCTCAAACACTTCCTTACCATCGAAGGTCTTTCTAAAGAAACTCTTACAAAAATATTGGACACTGCGCAGTCCTTTTTTAATGACCAAAATCAGCTGATGACGAACAACCTCTTAGAAGGTCGAACGGTCATGAATCTCTTCTTTGAAAACTCAACCCGTACTCGTACCACTTTTGAAGCTGCTGCAAAACGTCTTTCTGCAAATGTATTAAATATTGATATCGCACGTTCGAGTACTTCCAAAGGTGAGACGCTAAGAGACACTTTGTGGAACTTAGAAGCGATGGCGGCAGATATTTTTGTGGTACGTCATTCATCGTCAGGTGCCGCACATTTCATTGCCCAAACTGTTTGTCCACATGTCGCAATTATTAATGCAGGTGATGGTCGTCATGCACATCCAACACAAGCCATGTTGGACATGTTAACCATTCGCCGTGAAACCAAAAAGAAATTTGAAGATATTTCAATTGCTATCATTGGTGATATTAAACATTCACGCGTTGCACGTTCAGATGTTGCTGCATTACAAACTTTGGGCTGTAAAGACATTCGCGTGATTGCACCGAATACACTGTTGCCCTATGGTTTTGATGAATATGGTGAAGGTGTACGTCTCTTTAATAACATGGAAGCAGGGATTAAAGACTGCGATGTGATTATTACTCTACGTATTCAAAATGAACGTATTGATTCGCCTGCGCTGTCATCTCAAGCTGAATTCTATAAAATGTACGGCTTAAACAAAGAACGCCTTGCGATGGCAAAACCTGATTGCATCGTGATGCATCCGGGGCCTATGAACCGTGGTGTAGAGATTGATTCCAGTATTGCCGATGGCCCACAGTCGGTGATTTTAAATCAGGTGACCAACGGGATTGCAGTACGTATGGCAGTTTTGGCGCTTGCAATGCAAGGTCAACTGCAAGAGCAAGGTTTGTTAGACGCGATTGCGGTGTAAGGAAATAAGTCATGACTGTTGTAAAAATTGAAAATGTACGTGTCCTTGACCCAATTCATCAAACAGATACGGTTCAAACAGTATATGTGGAAAATGGCAAGTTGGTTTCTGAAACAGCTGACATCACAGAAACTATGGATGGACATGGTAAATGGTTGATGCCAACTATGGTGGACTTATGTGCACGCCTACGTGAACCAGGTCAGCAACAGCACGGGACATTAAAGTCAGAGGGTCGTGCTGCACGTGAAAATGGTATTTTACATGTGTTTACACCACCAGACTCCAAACCAATTGTGCAAGATAATGGTGCTTTGATTCATGGTCTGATGGAAAAAGCCATGTTGGATGGCGGTATTTATCTAGAAGTGATTGGTGCCCAAACCCAAGGCTTACAAGGCAAGCAACCTGCAAATATGGCAGGTTTGAAAAAGGGCGGTTGTACGGCAGTGTCAAATGCCAATGCGCCTTTTGCAGATGATGATGTTGTACTACGTACTTTAGAGTATGCAGCAGGCCTAGGCATGACTGTGGTGTTTTATGCAGAGGAACCACAAATTGCCAAAGATGGTTGTGTGCACGAGGGTTTCGTTGCATCCCGTCAAGGTTTACCGATGATTCCTGCAATTGCTGAAACCATTGCGATTGCCAAGTATTTGTTGATGATTGAAGCAACGGGTGTTCGTGCGCACTTTGGTTTGCTGTCTACAGGTGCTTCTGTGAATTTGATCAAAATTGCTAAAGATAAAGGCCTGCCAGTCACTTGCGATGTGGCGATGCATCAACTGCACTTAACAGATCAGTTGATTGATGGTTTCAACTCACTTGCGCATGTTCGTCCACCACTACGTGCTGAGTCAGATAAAGAGTTCCTTCGCCAAGGTGTGAAAAATGGCGTGATCGACGCAATTTGTACCCATCATGAACCATTGAGCAGCTCTGCAAAGCTAGCACCATTTGCTGAAACACAGCCTGGCATTAGCGCTTTTGATACCTATGTGGCTTTCGGTGTGCAATTGGTACGCGAAGGTTTATTTAGTCCTTTGGAATGGGTTGAGAAAGTCACAACTGCACCAGCAACAGTAGCAAATATGCTTGAACGTTGGACTGTTGAAGCAGGCTGGGTATTGGTTGACCCAGAGTTAGATTGGATTGTGAATAAAGACAATATTTTGTCGCAAGGGAAAAATACACCTTTAATCAATCAAGTCGTGAAAGGTAAAGTTATAAAAACTTTTATTTCTTAAGTTCCAGCCTATATTTCAAAATTGACTAAAAAGTCAGCTTAGGCTGGCTTTTTTATTGATTTGACGAAAAGTAATGTAAATACAATATTTTACAAAGTACAAAAAATGAGCAGATAAACTAAAAAATGACAATGAAAACAATGCGAAAAAAGTGGGGGGTAAGATTTCATGAATGTCGATTTTATGGATTTACTAGAACAAAATGTCTCTGCTATTGTTTTAGAAGGGGATACACAACATTTACTTGAAAAAAATCAAGCAATTCAATCTTTTTTACCTATTTTACTGTCTGTATTGAAGTCAAAATCTGAGTTAATTTCTGCATTTCAACAGCAGCTCAACCCACGTTTAAATGATGCTTTTGCATCACATATAGGGTTGAAGCAACAATTTCTCGAACAAGTGAGGGGGAGTGCCCCTACCGATGAAATTGAAAGTACCTTGAGCCGTTCGATTACACCTGCCTTGGCATTTTTAGCGACAGAGGCAGGTTCTTCTGAACCCGAAGCGATTTTACATTTGCTACAGGTGAATGCTGCTTCTATTAACAATGCACTGCCTGAGTGGGCAAGAGCATTACTGTCTGGATTAGGGGTAAATCCTTTACAGGGGCAGGCTACACATGTCTCACCTACAAGTGTATATAGCTCTAAATCAGAAGAAAAACGCTCTTTTTTACTGCCAGTCTTTGCTTTGATTATTTTAGCTGCGTTGTTCGCGTTTATTTTTAGAACCTGTACAGATAAAACAGATTCAGAAATAACACCTGCCAATAACGTGAGCGCCAGCCAACCTGCAAAATTTCAAATCACAACTGGGGCGACAGGGGATCTGGTGACTTGCCAAATTTTATCGGGGAATGCCAGCTATGTTGAAATTTTGCAAAAGGAAGTGAAGCAAACTTTTAACAACAGCATTGGATGTGGGGTTGATACACAGAACATTTATCATACCGCGTTTATTGATCAAGACGTGATCCCCAGTGTTTTGCGTACCCTAAAAGGTGTGCCAAATGTTAACCTTACTTGGTTGGGTGATCAGCTCTCAATTCAAGCCAACGATCCAGCCAATGCAGCTAAAATAGTAGATCAAATTAAACCTTTATTAAGGGATATGAAGCTTACAACACAGCAACCACTAGATGTGAATCGTGCAATTGATACCAGTATTAGTGATGCTGAACGTGCATTAGCTGAAATTAACCCAGCGCAAGTTCGAGCATTAGATGTTGCGACTGCATTAAATTTGCAAATTATCAACTTTGACACGGCTTCATCTACAGTTCCCGATGCCAATAAGTCGATTTTAGATCAGGCAGCGGCTCTGATGCAAAAAGCACCTCAAGCCAAACTGACCGTGATAGGACATACTGATGCAACAGGAGATGCGAGTATCAATAAAACCTTGTCGCAAAACCGTGCGCAAGCTGTTGTGGATTATTTAATTTTTAAAGGTGTCGATCCTGCACAGCTTCGAGCGATCGGTTATGGGCAAGAAAAGCCAATTGCAGATAATCAAACCACTGAAGGTAAGTTTAAAAACCGCCGCATTGAGTTTGAAGTTTTAAATACGGACACTGGTGTCGTACGTGAAATAGGCGAAAGTGGTGTTGAAAAGGTTAATTAAAAGGTATTTAAACCCTGCTTAGGCAGGGTTATTTTATTTATATACTCGCGTAAAGCTTTATTTTTTGGTTAAATACGCAGCGAAAACAACGACCTTATGGTTTATAACAATGATGAAGAAAACAATTTTTGCCAGCTTAATCTTGAGCAGCTTATTTTTGAGTGCTTGCAATCGTTCAGAGAACAAAACAGAAACAGCTGCTGAGACGCAAGATATGTCGGATTGGAGTTGTACAGCCCCTGCCAATGTCGAACAAATTCAAGCACATTTAAAAACGGAATATTTAAAAGCCTTAGACCGCCGTTTACGTGATAGTCGTGAATATGAGGCAGATGAAAAACTATTAGCGCAAATTAATAAAGGCATTCGTTTTGAAATTAAAGGCATTTCAACAATCACAGAAAAACCAGAAACAGCAAAGCAGTTGGACTGTGAAAGCCAGTTGGTGGTGATTTTCCCGAAAGGTTTACAGAAACGTGCTGAAAATGCATTTTTAGCGCGTCCATGTGAAGAGTGTGAAGATGGTTATCAAAGTACTCTACGCGATGTCCTAGAAGATGGTGAATACTCACTCCGTTTGGACAATGATCAGCTACAAGGCGCATTTAGCTATAACATCATAAAAACAGATAAAGAGGGCATTAGCCTCAACGTACCTAATCAAAATGGTGTGATTGATGGTGTGGTTCTCGTAACACAAAATGCAGTGCAGTTTGCAGCCTATGAAAAAGAAAATGCAGAAATCCAAGCGAATATGAAGCAGTATAACGAGCAAGAAGTTGCGCAGATGGAACTGGCTCAAAAAGCCATGAATATCCGTAAAAAAGAACTGGATGCAGACCAAGTTAAAGTGGTGGAACGCCTGAATCAAACTTGGGATAACTTGACTGAGGAACAAAAACAGCAGCTACAACAAGACCAAACCGAGTGGTTTGAAAAACGTGATGTAGACTGTAAAGTGATTTCTCAGAAAAGTGTCTACCAAATGGCGGATAGTGAAAAAGAAACCTATCAAAAACAGTCACAATATTGGGATGATGCGTTACGTGCCCAAGATCAACAATTGCAATATACCAAGTGCTTTAACCAAAAAACGACCGAGCGTGTTGTGTATTTAAATAATGTGTTTAATTAAGTAGCCTACACTATAAGTACACTTTTTGAGTATTTGTAGAATGAGAAAAGGACGAAGAGAATTCGTCCTTTTCTTATTTGGATTAAGTTTTATCTTTGGTTTAGTTTAAAGAATAGCAGGCATTTATTCATGTATGGGAACCATACCTTTAAAAACAGGATCGCTGCTTTAAAGGCATTGGATTATTTTTCTATTGGTATTAAATGGTGTTGAATTAGCGGATGAGGGGAACACCTGTCACTTTTTGAATGTCTTCAAAACTGACATCTTTCGCCAGTTTAACTAATTTCACACCTTCCTGAGTAATGTCCATGACACCGAGGTCAGTAATTACGCGATGTACGACATTTTTACCTGTCAGGGGCAGGCTACACTGCTCGACAATTTTCGGTGTACCATCTTTTGCAGAGTGTTCCATAAGCACCACCACTTTTTGTACTCCAGCAACCAAATCCATTGCGCCGCCCATGCCTTTGACTTTTTTACCCGGAATCATCCAGTTCGCCAAATCGCCATTTTGTGAGACTTCCATGGCCCCTAAAATGGCGATGTTGACATGACCTCCACGGATCATGGCAAAAGAATCTGCACTAGAGAAAAATGCAGCGCCCTGACGTGCGGTAACGGTTTGTTTTCCAGCATTGATTAAATCGGCATCGACCGTTTCGGCTGTTGGAAACTCGCCAATACCCAATAACCCATTTTCAGACTGCAACCAGACGTTGACGTTTTCAGGAATATAGTTGGCCACCAGTGTAGGTAAGCCGATGCCCAAATTGACATAAAAACCATCTTCCAGCTCAAGTGCTGCACGTTGTGCCATTTCATTACGAGACCAAGCCATGGGTTAAGCCTCCTCTTTTAATGTGAGTTGTTCGATACGTTTTTCAGGGTTTGCATTCAGCACAATCCGATTGACATAAATACCTGGCAGGTGAATCTGGTCTGGGTCTAAAGCGCCAATTTCAACAATTTCCTCAACTTCGACAATGCAGACTTTTCCAGCCATCGCACATACAGGGTTAAAGTTTTGTGCGGTTTTACGGAAAATTAAGTTACCAGCAGTATCGGCCTTGTACGCCTTGACCAGTGCAATGTCAGCGGTGAGCGAGTTTTCTAGAATATAAGGTTTACCATTAAACGCTCGCTCTTCTTTGCCTTCGGCAATGAGTGTGCCGACACCTGTTGCGGTAAAGAAGGCGGGGATACCTGCACCTCCAGCACGGAGTTTTTCTGCCAGTGTGCCTTGAGGGGTGAGCTCCACTTCAAGCTCACCACTTAAGAACTGACGTTCAAATTCTTTGTTTTCACCCACATAAGAAGCAATCATTTTTTTGATTTGTTTGCTTTCTAATAAGAGACCTAAGCCGAAACCATCGACGCCTGCATTGTTTGAAATACAGGTAAGGTTTTTCACGCCCGTTTGTTTTAAGGCCGCAATCAGACTTTCTGGAATACCGCATAAGCCAAAGCCACCAACCGCTAGGGTTTGACCATCTTGAACCACATCTTGCAGTGCATCCTTTGCACTTGAATAAACTTTATTGACCATAGTGTTCTCGTTATCAATTGAATGGCTTAGGCACAGCGCTTTTGCCAGTAGGCATTGGCATAATTAGATGGATTGGTACGTTGTAGTACTTGGCTGATGTTTTGGCTGGCAATCATCAGTGCATCAAGATCAACCCCTGTGTCATAACCCATGTTGGAGAGTAGGTAGTAAAGGTCTTCTGTGGAAACATTGCCCGATGCGCCTTTGGCATAAGGGCAGCCACCTAAACCTGCAATGGACGAATCAAATACACGAATGCCTTGTTCTAAAGACTGGTAAATATTGGCAATCGCCATGCCATAAGTATTATGAAAATGTCCTGCTAAACTCGCAGCATCCATTTCAGCTAAACATGCCTGCCAGACTTTTTTTACGCGGTCTGGTGTCGCCGTACCAATCGTTTCACCTAAGGACACTTCATAGCAGCCCATGTCCAGCAAACGTTGACTGACGTGTGCAACTTTGCTCGGTGCAATTGCGCCTTCATAGGGGCAGTCCACAATACAAGACACATAGCCACGCACTTTGATGTGATGAGCTTTCGCCGCAGTCATGATGTCTGCAAATTTTTCAAAGCTTTCATCAATGGAGCAATTGATGTTCTTTTGGGTAAAACTTTCGGAGGCTGCGGTAAAAACAGCAACCTCCTGACAGCCGACAGCCAATGCAGACTCAAACCCTTTTAAGTTTGGGGTCAATAAACTAAAACTGATATTCGGATCTTTAGGTAAGCTGGCAAAGAGTTCATCACTCTGTGCCATTTGTGGAACCCACTTTGCAGAGACACAAGAGCCCACTTCAATGGCACTGAGTCCTGTCTGCATTAAATCTAAAATCAGTTTACGACGGTCATCCAAAGTGAGTGGTGTCTTTTCATTTTGCAAACCATCTCGTGGTCCGACTTCAACAATTCTGACAAATTCACTCATGCGGCACCTTCCAAGCTTGAAAACTCAACCAATTCATCGCCCGCTTTGACCTGATCACCGACTTGGAAGTAAGCCGCAGAGACAATGCCGTCATGTGGAGCACGAATTGAATATTCAATTTTCATCGCTTCAAGCGTGAGGAGAACCTCATCTTTTTTCACTGTACTGTTGTTTTGTACCAAGACTTGCGTAATCACACCCGGCATTGGTGCTTTTAAGTTATTGGCATCAGAAGTATCATCTTCGGTATTAAAGTTAGGCTGAATATGTGCAAATTTATAGCTTTGACCATCTGCATATAGGGTTAGGCCCTGCGGACTTGAACTATAAGCATAGGTCTTTTTGCTTTTTGCACATTCAATTTTAGCTAAATGTGTCTCTAACAATTCACCTTGAATGAAAATGCTATTTCCATTGTATTTTGCGGTAAAGCCTTTTGCCGTTGGGCTGAAATAGACTTTATGTTCTTCATCGTTCAGTGCCAGTTTAATGGCATAGCTGGCATTAATATTTAAACGCCATAGAGACTCGGCTTGCCATACAGGATTTGCAGCTGTTTGATTGCTGGCAAAGCGGGACAAGAGTTCAATCAATGCCGCCGTGATAATAAGCTCTGAAGAGGCTGTTTCATTGTGTTGTAGTAAAAACGCTTCTTCACGTTGAATTAAGTTGGTGTCTAGGTTGGCGGTTTTAAACGATTCTGAACGGACCAAGCGGTCTAAGAATGCAATGTTATTGCCCAAGCCATTGACATGAAACTGACTGAGAGCATGGTGCATTTGCGTGAGTGCTGCTTCACGATTCTTCGCCCAAACAATCAATTTGGCAATCATTGGGTCGTAAAAGGTCGTGATTTCATCCCCTTCAACAATGCCACTGTCTACACGGACATGCTCATTTTGCTGAGGGTAGTGTAGGTAGTGAATTTTACCAATCGCAGGTAAGAAACCTTTTTCAGGTTCTTCAGCATAGACACGCGCTTCTAGTGCATGACCATGAATACTGAGTTCGTGTTGTTGTTTCGGTAGCGGTTCACCAAAAGCTACACGTAGTTGCCATTCCACCAAATCTTGCCCTGTAATCATCTCTGTTACAGGATGCTCAACTTGCAGACGGGTATTCATTTCCATGAAATAGGCCGTGCCATCTTGTTCCACAATAAACTCAACTGTACCTGCACCGACATAATCCACTGCACGTGCTGCATCAATAGCGGCTTGGCGCATGGCTTCGAGTTTTGGTTCTGCCATTTTGGGTGCAGGTGCTTCTTCTAAGACTTTTTGGTGGCGACGTTGCACTGAACAGTCGCGTTCAAATAGATGCACATAGTTACCATGCGTATCACCAAACACTTGCACTTCAATATGGCGGGGTTGTACCACATAGCGTTCAACCAGAACATCGTCATTGCCAAAGCTTGAACGCGCCTCACTTTTACATGAAGCTAAATGGCTTAAAAAGTCTTCGCCGCGATCAACCAAACGCATGCCTTTACCCCCACCGCCAGCACTGGCTTTAATCAGCACAGGGTAGCCAATGGCATCGGCTTGTTGTTTTAAAAAATCAGGATCTTGGTTGGTGCTATGGTAGCCCGGTGTCAGTGGTACGCCTGCTTTTTCCATTAAAGATTTAGAGGTGGCTTTAAGGCCCATGGCTAAAATGGCATCTACAGGTGGACCAATAAAGACAATGTTGTTTTTTTGGCAGGCATTGGCAAATTGGTCATTTTCAGATAAGAAACCATAACCTGGATGGATTGCTTCTGCACCTGTGTCTAAGGCAGCTTGGATAATACGTTCAATTTGTAGGTAGCTTTGTGCAGCAGGAGATTCGCCGATATAAATGGCTTCGTCGGCTTGTTGCACGTGCTGTGCCTGAGCGTCAGCATCTGAATAGACTGCAACGGTGGCAATTCCCATTTTTTTTGCAGTTCGGATCACACGACAAGCAATTTCACCACGGTTTGCAATTAAGATTTTATTAAACATATCAATATCCTTTCTTGTTGTTATGCCGTCGTCTTGATCCAGACTGGACTGTGTTTATTTAAAAAAGCATTTAAGCCATTTTTCGCCTCTGATCCTTGGCGTACATGGGCAATATGTTGTGCGGTTTGCAACAACAATGCTTCGGTTAACACGTGTTGATCGACCATTTGGATAAGTTGTTTTGAAGCTGTTTGTGCTTCTGGCCCACCCAAAAGTAAGGCATCGACCATTTCTGCGACTTTTTCATCCAACTGTTCAGCATCGGCCACCACATGCGCTAGACCAATGTGTAGCGCTTGTTCCGCAGAAATACGTTCTGCGGTTAAAAAGTAGCGTGAAGCTTGACGTGCGCCAATCGCACGAATCACATAAGGGCTAATGGTTGAAGGGGCTAAACCTAAGCGCACTTCAGAGGTCGCAAACTTAGCATCACTGCTTGCGACACAAATATCACAGGCAGAAGCCAGTCCCATGCCACCACCAAAAGCAATGCCTTGCACGCGGGCGATGGTCGGTTGTTTTAATGTCGCTAAACTTTGTAGCATTTTCGCCAGTTTTAATGCATCGGCTTCATTTTCAGCCTCTGAGGCTTGTCCCGCTTCTTTCATCCAGTTCAGGTCTGCACCAGCCGAGAAGCTTTTGCCACGTCCAGCTAAAATCACGACACGGACATCATCACGCGTATTGAGTTCGCTAAAGCAGCGGTGTAGTTCTTCAATCACTTGAGTATTAAAGGCATTATGCATTTCTGCACGATTAATCCATACCGTTGCCACTTGGTCGCGTTGTTCGAGTTGTAAATATTGAAAGCTCATCGCTCATCTCCTACATGCGGAACACGCCGAATTTGGTCGGTTGAATGGGTGCATTTAAGGCTGCGGCTAAACTTAAACCGAGCACCTGACGGCTTTGTGCAGGGTCAATCACACCGTCATCCCACAAACGCGCCGATGCATAATATGGATGGCCTTGATGTTCAAATTGGTCACGGAAGGGTTGTTTAAAATCATCTTCTTCTGCGGCTGACCAAGACTCGCCACGTTTTTCGATTTGATCACGCTTTAGAGTCGACAATACACTTGCTGCTTGTTCACCCCCCATCACCGAAATACGCGAGTTCGGCCATGTCCACATGAAGCGTGGTGAATATGCGCGACCACACATACCGTAATTGCCTGCACCAAATGAACCACCAATCACAAGAGTGAGTTTTGGGACATTTGCGGTGGCAACAGCCATGACCAGTTTGGCGCCATTTTTGGCAATACCTTCATTTTCGTATTGGCGACCGACCATAAAGCCAGTGATGTTTTGGAGGAACAGTAGGGGAATATTGCGCTGCGTACAGAGTTCAATAAAGTGAGCCCCTTTTTGTGCAGACTCTGAAAATAAAATACCGTTGTTGGCAATGATGCCAACGGGCATGCCATAGATTTTGGCAAAACCAGTGACTAAGGTGGTGCCAAAGCGAGCTTTGAATTCATCAAAACGTGAACCATCGACAATGCGCGCAATCACTTCACGAATATCGAATGGCTTTCGTGCATCACTTGGCACAACACCATACAGTTCTGTTGCATCAAATAACGGTTCTTCAATCTCTGTTGCACGTGTATGTGGTGTTTTATTTAGGTTGGCCACGATATTACGAGCAATGGCAATGGCATGTTCATCGTTTTCAGCCAAATGATCGGCCACACCAGACAGGCGAGTGTGCACATCACCACCACCTAAGTCTTCACTGCTGACCACTTCACCTGTTGCCGCTTTCACCAGTGGTGGACCACCTAAGAAAATTGTCCCTTGGTTACGCACAATAATGGTTTCATCAGACATGGCAGGTACATATGCCCCCCCAGCCGTACAACTGCCCATTACCACCGCAATTTGGGCAATTCCCATGCTGGACATACGTGCTTGGTTATAGAAAATACGGCCAAAGTGATCACGGTCAGGGAAAACTTCGTCCTGCATTGGTAAATAGGCACCACCTGAGTCAACCAAATAAATACAGGGCAGATGGTTTTGCTCTGCAATTTCTTGAGCACGTAAGTGTTTTTTCACAGTCAGTGGGTAGTACGTGCCGCCTTTTACTGTCGCATCGTTGGCGACGATCATGCAGGTCACACCATTGACCTGGCCTACACCTGCAACGACACCAGCCGCAGGCACATCGTCTGCATAGACGTTTTGTGCCGCCAACTGACCAATTTCAAGGAATGCCGTGCCTGCATCAATTAACTGATCAATACGATCACGTGCTAACAGTTTTCCGCGTGCCAAATGTTTTTGTCGCGCCGCTTCACCGCCACCTAAAGCAATTTGTTCTGCTTTT
>NZ_DKIK01000139.1:3471-3802 GCF_002454215.1 Acinetobacter sp. UBA6720 | reverse complement strand
GCGATTTAGTCTGAAAATAAAAATACTGAGTCATACAACTAAAAATAGGGACTGAAGCAGACTTTTCGCAAAATTCAAAATGGATAAAAATTGAACTTCACCATTACACAAGCTAAGCTAGCGCCTTTCGTAGTTCTCTATCCGCAAAAAAATGACAATAAAAAAATTAATGCTCTTGTTGGGCCTCATAAGCGTTGTTACCGCTCAACTGACCGCTTGCCAATCTGTCTCTAAGGCTCAAAATACCGTGAGTCATAAAATTACAGGGCTATTGGGTAATCACGAGAAACTGCCTGAAATTGATCAAAAAGGCATTGTCGATATCAGTAAA
>NZ_DKIK01000139.1:0-3354 GCF_002454215.1 Acinetobacter sp. UBA6720 | reverse complement strand
CAAATCGACCGAAGGCTTTGTGCTCTCACTGCGTCTGAATTGTAAAATCAACAGTCATCCGCCTACGTTTGAGCTTCAAGATGTGCACGGCAAACGTATTTTATATGGTTATGATAAAGAAGCAGGACAGATTCAGTTTTTACTCGACAACAAAAACTACGGCAATCCCTTTGATCCATTTCAACACCAAACCCTGAGTCGTTTTCAACAACAGCTTGCCAGTGCCCAAGTGATTAAGCTCTTTCATGCAGGCAAACTGTATCGTTTTCAAAACCAAAATGCGGAACTACTCAGCAAACCTGTTTCATGCCGTGAAAATAGCTAAAATGGTGCTTATTTGGGTGGATTCAGATGTGACATATCGACAAACACACCGGTCAAACGGCGCACAATCGGTAGCACAATGAGCACGACAGGATAGGCCACCACCCAAGACATCATCCATGCAGACAGCCAAACCTGTAGAAAGTTGTCCACCCAGCCCAAATTACGCCACAGATTGATCATCGAAATAATGCCACTCATAAAAAATGAGATAAAAAACGGCAAAATAAACATGGCGTATTTTGCGGGTAACTTGGGAATATTGCCAATGATCATGGGGCGCTGTTCAGACACGTTTCATCCTTAAAAGTATGCGTTTTGGTTCTCATCATACTGCGCTTTTCATGTTTATTGCAGCGCAATCGTTAGCAGTTTTCGGACATTTTTTACTCTATAAAAATGGATTCACCTAAAGACGCGGAAATTTGCTATATTTAGCGTTTTTCTGCGACATTAAATTTTCGACTGAATATGAACACGGCAATCCAAGCAGCTCTCGAGCACGCAGTACAAAACCTTCAAGCTGAAGGTATCCTTCCAGCAGACTGGAACAACAGCAGTACTTTGACGCGTACCAAAGACCGAAGCCACGGGGATTTCGCGTCCAATATCGCAATGATTGCCTCTAAAGCTGCGGGGATGAAGCCACGTGATTTAGCCGAAAAAATTCTAGCTGCACTGCCTGAAGTGGCAGACATCAGCAAAGCAGAAATCGCAGGCCCTGGCTTTATTAACTTCTTTTTAAATGCTGACCAACGTTTTGCTGTACTTGAGCAAATTCAAGCGCAAGGCAAGCAATTTGGTCGCACTCAAGCCAATGCTGCGAAAAAAATCCAAGTAGAATTCGTTTCTGCCAACCCGACGTCTAGCTTACACGTTGGTCATGGTCGTGGCGCAGCGTACGGGATGACCGTTGCAACCCTGCTTGAAGCAACAGGTGCAACGGTAGACCGTGAATATTATGTGAATGATGCAGGCCGTCAAATGGACATCCTTGCAACATCCACCTATTTACGCTACCTCGAATTAACAGGTCAGGAACTGGTTTTCCCAAAAAATGCCTATCAAGGCGATTATGTTAAAGAAATCGCGCAAAGCATTATTGATGCTGATGGCGATGCCTACGTTCGCCCTGTAGCCGACGTCTATAAGGATGTCCTTGAAGATGTACAATATGCAGAAGAGCTCGATGCTGAAGGCAATAAAGTTGTCCTTTCAGGCGACAAAGAAAAACACATTGATGGTTTAATTGCCAATTCACAGCAACTCATTGGTGCTGGCTACCGTGTATTCCACCAAGCAGCACTCCATGCCATCTTAGATGACATTAAAGATGACTTAGGCGAGTTTGGCGTAACCTTTAACCAATGGTTCAGCGAAGCATCACTCACTGATAAAATTGATGAAGCGTTAGCCACTTTAGAACAACGTGGTTTCTTATACGAAAAAGACGGCAATATTTGGTTCAAATCAACTGAATTTGGCGATGAAAAAGACCGTGTTGTGAAGCGTCGTAATGGACAAACCACTTATTTTGCTTCTGACATCGCTTATCACCTCAACAAATTACAACGTGGCTATACCGACCTGATTGATATTTGGGGTTCAGATCACCACGGCTATATTTCACGGGTTAAAGCCGCGATTGATGCAATGGGCTATGACTCGAAAAAACTCACCGTTCTATTGGTTCAGTTCGTGAGCTTATGGCGTGGTGGTGAGATGGTACAAATGTCATCTCGTTCGGGTCAGTTCGTGACTTTACGTGACCTACGTAAAGAAGTGGGCAATGATGCTGCGCGTTTCTACTACGTGATGCGTAAGTCCGAGCAACACATTGACTTTGACTTAGACCTTGCGGTTTCACAAAGCAAAGACAATGCGGTGTACTACATCCAATATGCGCACGCACGTGTCAATCGTATGGTCGATGTGAAAGCCCCTGAAAAAGGCATTAGTTTTGATCGTAGCAAAACGGCTGATTACGATGCGACCTTATTAACGCTTGACGCTGAAACTGAAATTCTGGCCAAACTTGCAGCCTATCCTGAAATTGTGCTTCGTGCTGCAAATAGCTATGAACCACACCAAGTGGGCAACTATTTGAAAGAACTCGCAGCATTATTCCATGGTTGGTATAACTTGGATAACACAAGAATTATCGACGAACAGAATGTTGCCCTTTCGCAAGCCCGTTTATTACTTTCAATAAACGTACAACAAGTTTTGCGTAATGGTTTAGAGTTACTGGGTGTGTCTGCACCTGAGACGATGTAAATAGCAAAGCAACGCTTTGCACATCGTCGCAAGACGAAGGGCTATGCCCGAAGTAACCATGTAATAAGTGAAGCAAAGCTTCACACATGGCTGCAAGACCGAAAGCTATGCTTGAGGTAGCCATATCAACCCTGATGTATTGTTCGCTTTGTGAAACTTGAATTTTGCAAAGCGATTCTTTATTTTACGACGATGCCTCTTTTAATCCCTTGAGGCCAAGTATTAAAATAAAGAAAAGAATGGGCCAGTCCCTCATATTGATTAGAAGAAAAGAGGTTTCCACGTGTTTGGAAAAACGCAGCGCGGTGTATCTGAAAGACCGAACAAACCCAAAAAGCCACTGATTCCAGCTTGGCTCGGTACACTTGTGGTCATTTTAATCGTGCTCTGTTTTGCTGTAGCACTGTTACTGTGGAAGCCTTGGGCGCCAGTGAAGCCGAAAGGTCAAATCACCTCGGAACATTATCAAGAAGAAACCAATAAAGACTACCGTTTCTACGACTTACTGCCACAGCAGCAAGTGACGCCAATTCCTGATCAAGCCATTCCTGAAACCAAAGACAATCCAAGCACTGTGGTGATTGTTGAAGCACCTGCTGCCGAAGAAAGCACCCCTGCTGAACCGGGTTTAACCGAAGCAGCACCAACACCGCAAGCACCAAGCTTTATTTTGCAAGTGCGTAGCTACCCTGACCCAGACAGTGCAGATGCACGTCGTGCAGAAATTATCTTAAATGGTCTCTCTGCCGATGT
>NZ_DKIK01000091.1:0-4631 GCF_002454215.1 Acinetobacter sp. UBA6720 | reverse complement strand
TAGAGGATTTCTAAAGCTTTGCAAGTGCTTTTAACTGGTTGTTTTATCGGGTGTTGTATTTTTATGCACTAAAAAGATTCAAAAATATACAACAACCAACCTAACCTAATAATTTTAAAGTAGAAATATAGATTTAATATTTCTACTTTCTTTTTTCATTACTTTTGCACTGTTGCTGCTTTAATATTCACACTGAGAATTTGAACAGGTTGTTTCGGTACATCTTGGTACGGTCCTGTACGTCCTGTCGGTACTTTAGTGATCTTATCCACCACATCCATACCTTTAGTGACCTGACCAAATACTGCATAACCTGCGTTATTGGTACTTTTATCTAAAAAGTTATTATCCACTACATTAATAAAGAACTGACTGGTTGCAGAATGTGGTAGGTTGGTTCGTGCCATCGCCAAAGTGCCACGTTTATTAGATAGACCATTACTTGATTCATTTTGAATGGCTGGTCGTGTTGATTTTTCTACAAGGTCAGCAGTCATGCCGCCACCTTGCACCATGAACCCCGGAATGACGCGATGAAAAATTGTGCCGTTATAAAACTTAGCTTTCGTATAGTCTTCAAAGTTTTTTGCTGAGATTGGCGCTTTATCGTTAAACAGTTCAATCTCGATGTTGCCCATTGATGTTTTCATTTCAACAATCGTGTTATTTGCCATGACCACCATACTCATACATGTAGCCGTCACTGCAACTAAACTCTTCTTTAACATTTCGTTACTCACAGCATTCAGATGTTATTAGATTTCGATATATTAATCGTTCAGTATAAATAAAACACTACTTCTTCTAAGAAAACGAGAATAACGATGAATGAAGCTCTAATCCTTTCTCAATTGAGTCAATTTCCACCTTGGCATTTACAAGGTGAAGCTTTTATTTTGAATTATTGGATCAGTCCGCAATTTATTCGACAATATAAAGCGTTTCGTATCGCCCCTTCACCTATTGGCCGTGTGGTTCAAGTCATGCTGGTTCGTTATCATCAATCCCCTGTTGGTCCTTATGATGAACTGCTTTTACTTGATCATCCCTTACTGAGTAAACGACGTTTAAGTTCAATTCCTAAAATTTATGTATCGACACAGATTTCGGTTGAACATGGTCAACACCTTTGGGGCATTCCGAAAGAGTTCGCTCAGTTTGATTGGCATACGCAACATGAAACAACACAATGCCAACTCAGCACTCAAAACCAAACGCTACGTTTAACCTTAACTCAATGTAAAAAGGCACGTCCGTTTTATATCAATAGTCATCACATTCCACGTTCCATGCTCAAAATACAGCAAGCATGGCAAGGTCAACGTTATGAGTTTTCTCCACAGTTTCGCGCAAAGCTAATGAAACTGAAAAAATTTGAGTGGGAAAACCATACCACCCTCTTTCCAGACTTTGGTCAAGCCAAGGCACTACAAAGTTTTTATGTCCCGAGCTTTCAACTTGTTTTTCCAGAAGCCAAAGTCCGCGTCAAATAGAAAAAATTGTTCCACGTGAAACATTATTTTTTTAACATTCATGCTTTTTTATTTAGCATTCTTATCCCAGAATTTTCTAAAGTTCTTTGCCATTTCTATGGTGATTTTTTTTGCCCGACGAGAAATGATGGTGAAGTTCACAAACCCATGGGGTTGATCGAGATAATTTTGATAATGCACCTTATTGCCCTGCTGTTTTAATTTGATGGCATAAATCTCACCTTCATCATGTAATAAATCATGACCCGCTGTAATGACATAGGCAGGAGCTAAACCTTTTAGCACTCCATAGGTAGGAGAAACTAGCGGATCATCTAAAGCCACTTGATGCTGGTCAGCATAAAAAGCAGTGACCATATCGACATCTTGCCCAGTTAAGGTGAGTCCGTCTTTATATGCAAAGAATGAAGGATGGCGACTTTTGAAATCAACCACAGGATAAATTAATAATTGCGCACTTGGCGCATAAGCTTTTGCCGCGCTTCGCTGTGCCACCACTGTACTGATATTGCCACCAGCACTATCACCTGCTACTGCAATTCGATCTTTCAAAATTTTAAGTTGACGTCGGTTTTGATACACCCAAGCTAAAGCGTCTTCACAAGATTGAATCAATAACTGCGGACTAGCTTCAGGAGCTAAAGGATAATCTATGCTTAACACTTGCACTTTGCCATGGACAGCCAAAAGTCGGCACACCTCGTCATGAGTATCTAAGCTACCCACCACAAAACCACCACCATGATAAAATACCAACATGGGAAGCTTTTTATTGGGTGCAGGATGGTAGTGTCTAGCAAAAACCGTCCCACTTTGCAGGGGTAGGCGTAAATCCTCTACCAATTTGACAGTGGTCGGCTTACTGGTCAACATTTGAATTTGATGGTCGAAGAGCTTACGAGAACGGTGAAAGTCCTCAAGAATAAAACCTGATTTACCTTGTTTATATTGTGCAGCCATCAGGCATTTTATGAATGGATCCAGTTGTTCAAAAGGATAAGGATAACCTAGCGCTTTCACTAGTCCTTCTTGGGCCGTACTTGGTAAATGATCAATTGCTCGCGCAACATGACCTTGTCCTTTTTCCATCCACTTTTGTAAAGTTTTATTCAATCCAACCATGTCAATCATATCCTTTTTTTTCGTTCTTCATATTCTCTACATGATCAGTAATTATGTGACCATTCTCTTATATAAGTCTTTACATCAAGATACATAGCAATATGCCCTATACGCTAATCTTCTTTTAAGAGCTTGTCATTGACAATTTTTATGCCGATTTAGGAGTGTTTTGCTATTCCGCTTTTGTAAGGAGACTCACCATGACTAAAAAAATAATATTGCTCTCACTCGTCAGCAGCCTATTTGTTGGCTGTGTGGCGTTTCCTGATGATGGCTATTATGACGGACGCTACGGTCAACGCTATGACTATGATGATCGAGGATATGATCGCCATGATGACCGATACGAACGTGATCACCAACGCTGGGAATATCAACAACGACAAAACCGTATTGAACGCGAACGTCGCGAGGCAGATCGAAATCGCCAGAGACATGCTGAATGGGAACGCCAGAACCGCGAACAAGAACGACAACACATTGAAGCTGAGCGCAAACAGATCGCCAATCAACGTCATCAAGACTGGCAACAGAAAAAGCGTGAGCAAGAGCGATTAAATCAAGAACGTAAGCGTTATGATGTTGAACGTCAACAACGACAAAATGCCGAACGCCAACGTCGTGAGCAAGAGCGTCAACGGACTGAAGATCGACGTAAACAATCCAATAACGATCGTAAGCAACGTACCGATGATCAACGCCGCGATCAAAACAAAAGTTGGGATAACGCACGTCAAGAACGAGAAAATCGTCATCGCACTTCAGACTGATGAATAACACGGCGGAGCAGCTTGAGTGATTTACCCTCTAAAAAAGACCTTCACGGCATCCAGTGAAGGTCTTTAACAAAGCGAATGTAAGAGAACGCTCTCTTTTAAGCTTTATTGTTGTGTTATCGCAGGTGTAGATTGGATCGGTTCAACCTGAGCAGCAGGATCCGCTTGAACCTCTACTCCAGTACTTCCCTCAACGGTTGCTGTTGCATCTGGTGCAGTGGTCACTTGAGCAGACTCAGGCGCTGTAGTAGTTTCATTTGAGCTACAACCAGCTATTGCAAATGCTGAACCTAAAAGCGCTAGAGACAATAATGCAGTTTTCTTCTTTAACATCTTTTGATTTCCTTTTACGTCATACAAAATAGCAAAGCCAAACTTTGCCCTGCCTATCTTTGTTAAATCCAAAAACTTTTACACACATCTTGAGTTGTAGTTTCTACAACTCCCAGTACAACTTGTGCAATTTTTTATTAACCTATAAAAATTGAAAACAACTCAAGTCTAGATCAAAAAGATTCGTTTAACTTTCTGATTCTGCATTCATTATATCGCTTGTATTTCATATTTCGGAGCAGCAAGACATCACTGCAAGTGTTTCCCTTAATTGCAGAACTATCTTATGTTGATACACGATTAAATAATGTATTTAGCCCGTTTCAAACCCAAAAGTTTAATCAAAGTAATCTTCAGGACTAAAATCAAGCAAGGATTTACATATACAGATTCAGCGTTTTGAGTGTGAAAAAAGCGGATTTGAAATGTTCAATATAAAAAAGCCAAGGCTTGGGGCACTTGGCAAAAGTGTTACAAATTTAGATGCAGCCACCATGCTCTACTCTCTCTCCACAGAACATGATCACTGCGAACTAAGACATTATGCAGCTACACTAAAAGCAAGTAAAACAGATAAATTTTATAAAAATTATTCAATTTAACGATCAAAAGAGCTAGAACCAACCCCTCTCAATATCGCGTTAAATGCATCATTTATTTAAAACTGAGAACTACAGCACAACATTAAATCAATTTTTGCCCAAAATGAATGAATTAATCGCTCAATCCGCTTGAATTTTTGGCTGTTGCCCCGACCTTTTGTAGTAATCCTGAATTCAATAACGCATGGCAGTTCAGATTAACCCAGTTAACACTGATGCCTGAAGGACTGTACATGTTTAAGAACCCATTTAAACGGAGTAAATCAATGGCAACTGAGCAAAATCAAGACGCTCAAGATCTAGGG
>NZ_DKIK01000113.1:2476-6740 GCF_002454215.1 Acinetobacter sp. UBA6720 | reverse complement strand
TGAGAGAATAAAGAAATCCGAAACTCCTCAACCATGAAATACAATTCTTTAAGGCGAGTGTCATTTTTAAACTTAAATAATTTTTCCATCCACGGGTCAACTTGATCAATGGCAGAATTATCCCTCTGTAGGTTATTGGGCAGGCGCTCCAAACGCAAGACCAATGCTTTCAAATAACGAGGAAATTCAAGCCAAATGTCGGAAGATTTTACGTAAACAAAGTTTGATAAGCACATCAAATCTAGCTGATCTTCAACATCATCAATATTTTTCCCAAACACCGCATCATCTAAAACCAACAACTTTCGACGTATATCCTGCCATTGGATATAGATCTCTGTCACATCTGCAAGTGCTTTTTGCCCATGAGTCAGAAAATTTTTTTTGACATTTGCAACTAAGTTTTCAAACTCTTGTGCATTGACAGGCAGTTCATTGATCGACATTTGCAGTGTGGCATAAACCAGCATTTGTTCCAATTTTGCCTTATCGCCTAATGGCGAATACGCCAATGCCAACGGTTTGGAAATTTGCTTTTTCAACTGACGGACCAAATCTCCCAGTTGTATATGCACCAAACGAAGTACACCCTCGCGGTGCTGTTTAGTTGCCTCAGCTTGATCATTAAAAGTCTGAATCACGACACCAGACTCATCCTTTTGTTCCAATGCAGCAAATGTCTTGGTCGGAACCAAAGCTTGATACTGCTTCACCACCACGCCCGTCACTTTTTGGGACGCTTCAAACACAAAATTTTCAGGGAAAGTTTGAAACTCACCTTTGAGTTGTTTGACTGGACTATGAGTTTCTGTTCGACAGCGCGCTTTTAACTCAGACAAATCACGACCTTGTTCAATCACACGGCCTTTGTCATCAATGACTTTAATCAGTGGCAACAAATATTGCTCAACACGCTCAAAGCTAAAGTCTTTTTCAGTGATTTGTTCGCCACGTAACTGGAAGGCTAAAAAACTAAAAATATGCTGCTGCAAATGCATCGCATCTACTTTCGCCATTAGCTTTGCAGCTGTATCAGGGATAGGCACTAAGTGACGACGTTTATCTTTAGGCAGTGCTTTGAGCAAATCTTCCATTAAATCCTGACGCCAGCCAGGAATGCCCCACGACCACAAGTTTTCATCTACCTGAGGCAAGGCTTGCAACGGGATTTTCACCGTTGCACCATCTTCGTCATGGCTTGGATCAAAACGGTAACTGGCCGCAAGGCGCAGTTCACCATTACGTAAAAAATCGGGAAATTGCTGTGTGGTTGGACGGTCGTTCATCCACAGCGCATCATCATCAATAAATAAATAACGTGGGTTTTGTGGTTCAACCGTTGCGCGCCAGTCTTCAAAACTACGACGGCTTGCGACCTCTTCAGGCACTTTAGCCGCATAAAACTGGTAAATGGTTTCTTCATCTACCACCAAATCACGGCGGCGTAGCTTATCTTCGACCCGCTCTACCTCTTCAAGTTTAAGCAGGTTGTGTTTTAAAAATGGTGGTGTAATGCCCAAATGCCCTGTCGTCAGTGCATCTCGAAGGAAAATTTCATGTGCTGCAACATGGTCAACTTTTTCATAGTTGATCTGACGTTTTGGTTCAATAATTAAGCCAAATAGTGAAATTTGATCATAGGCATTAACCACACCTGCTTTTTTCGACCAGTGCGGCTCAAAATAGTGGTGCTTCAGCAAATCACCTGCCGCAAGCAAAATCCACTCGGGTTCAATTTTTGCCAGTGTCCGAATATAGACCTGTGAAGTTTCCACCATCTCAAAAGCCATGACCCAAGGCGTATTGGTCTTATGTAAGGTAGATGCTGGAAAAATGCGAGCCTTTTGCTGACGCACCGCCATAAACACATTGCGTTCATCGGTTTTATTGGCAATAAAGGACAGTAGACCTGTTAAAAGCGCACGGTGTAAATTTTCATAATTGGCTTTTTTCTCATTAAAAGACAGCTTTAAGCCCTTTGCCAAATCAACCAATTGCTCATGAGTTTTCTTCCACTCACGTAAACGCAACCAGCTTAAAAAGTGATTACGGGCAAAAGTACGACGTTTGTTTTCACTCATGTCTCGGTTGGCAACCAGTGCTTCCCAAAGTTTAAGATAGAACAAAAAGTCAGAATCGGCTTCACGGAACAACGCATGTTTTTGATCTGCCTGCATTTGTTTATCCGCAGGGCGTTCACGTGGGTCTTGTACTGCCAAAGCGGCAACAATCACCAAGACCTCATTCAACACACCAAAATGTGCCCCGCCTAAAATCATACGGGCCAGACGTGGGTCAATTGGCATTTTGGCCATCTGTTGACCGATCTTGGTTAAATCTCCTTTACCTCCCCCTTTGGAAAAGGGGGATTGAGGGGGATTGTCTTCAGATGAATCCCCCCCAACCTCTCTTTGTAAAACAGGGGCTTTACCTTTCTCCGTCATTGCCCCAAGTTCAACCAACAACTTACGACCATCGTTAACTAAACGATGATCTGGCGGCTCAATGAAATCAAAATCTTCTAACGCACCCAGCCCCAAACTTTGCATCTGTAAAATAACTGAAGCTAAGTTCGTTCGCTTAATTTCGGGTTCGGTAAACTCAGGGCGACTTTGGAAATCTTCCTCGGAATACAAACGAATACATACACCTGGGGCAATACGACCACAACGGCCTTTACGCTGGTTTGCCGCTGCTTGCGAAACCGCTTCAATCGGTAAACGCTGTACACGTGAACGATAGTTATAGCGAGAAATACGCGCAAAACCACTGTCAATCACATAACGAATATTGGGTACAGTCAGCGCTGTTTCTGCAACGTTGGTGGCGATAATAATGCGTCGCCCGCCACCTGATGGATTAAAGATTTTTTGTTGCTCAGCCAAGGCCAAACGCGCATATAAGGGTAAAATTTCTGTATGCCGCGGCCCATGCTTTTGCAAAGTTTCTTGTAGCTCACGAATCTCTTGTTCGGTACTGGCAAAAATTAAAGTATCAGCATATTCAGGATGACCTTTTTCTTGTGCATCCCGAAAACATTCTTCTACAGCTTGCACTACGGCACGCGGCAAATTTTCTTCAAAGTCATCAAACTCATCATCATCACTACCGCCAATGCTCATTTCAGAGACAGGACGATAGCGCAGTTCAACTGGAAAACTACGACCTTCTACTTCAAAAATAGGTGCATTGTTAAAGTACTGACTAAAACGGTTTACATCTAAAGTTGCCGAAGTGATGATGACTTTTAAATCTTTACGGCGAGGCAAGAGCTGTTTGAGATAACCCATGATAAAGTCGATATTGAGCGAACGCTCATGTGCTTCATCAATAATAATGGTGTCGTATTTATTGAGATAACGGTCATTGGCCAGCTCTGCCAGCAAAATACCATCAGTCATTAAACGGACAATAGAGTCCTGCGATCCTTGTTCATTGAAACGAACTTTAAAGGAAATCGACTCGCCAAGTTTTTCACCAACTTCTTCCGCAATACGCTGGGAAACACTACGTGCGGCCAAACGACGTGGCTGTGTATGACCAATCAGACCCGTTAAACCACGACCCGCCAACATCGCAATTTGCGGTAGCTGCGTCGTTTTACCCGAACCCGTCTCCCCTGCAACGATAATCACTTGGTGCTTTTGAATGGCATCAATTAACTTATCTGCATACTGTGTAACAGGCAGGTCTTGGTTCAGTTTAATATTTGGAATGCGTTCAATACGCTCTAAAACTTTTAAATGTGACTGTTCAAATAATGCTTGATATTGCTTTTCGTTGGCATCTTTTCCTTTTTTGAGTCGGTTTAAACGATGACGGTCTTTCACCATCACCAATTGCTCTATATTTAAAGGACGCTGCACAGAAAAAACCCACATCAAAAACATCAATCGCTTAGTTTACGTGGTAATACAACGAAGCGAAAGTACAGCCTAATTTTTTTAATTTTAACTTTTTTCAAATATCCCCTTGAATTTTAAGCCTAAGGACATCATGTCTGTAGACGAGTTACGGAATAGATGATTTTGTCATTTAGTCATCATATTTATCATGCTAAATGAACAGAATGATCAGATTCGCTGAGATAGTCTGGAGTAAGATTCGGTTTTTCCGATTCTTGTAATGTAAAAATACTGTTTCAGCAATAACAAAAATTTCGATACTCTATACAGCATTAAATACAAACCCCAATCATGGAGACAATGATGAGCTTAATTAATACTGAAGTAAAACCATTCGCAGCTACTGCATATCACAACGG
>NZ_DKIK01000113.1:0-2310 GCF_002454215.1 Acinetobacter sp. UBA6720 | reverse complement strand
ATTCCAAAAATTAGGCGTGGAAATTTACGGTGTTTCTACTGACACTCACTTCACTCATAAAGCTTGGCACGACACTTCTGAAGTTATTGGTAAAATCCAATACCCATTAATCGGCGACCCAACTTGGACTCTTTCTAAAAACTTTGACGTTCTAATCGAAGCTGCTGGTCTTGCAGACCGCGGTACTTTTGTCATTGATCCAGAAGGCAAAATCCAAATCGTTGAAATCAACGCTGGTGGTATTGGTCGTGATGCTCAAGAATTACTTCGTAAAGTTAAAGCAGCTCAATACGTTCACGCTCACCCAGGTGAAGTTTGCCCAGCTAAATGGAAAGAAGGTGAAGCAACTCTTGCTCCTTCAATCGACCTAGTAGGTAAAATCTAATCTAAATTAGATTGAACACATAAAAAACCACGCTTTTTAGCGTGGTTTTTTATGGCCAAGATAACAGTACAATATGACAAGAAAGAGAAAGCATAAAACAATAAATACCTATCCTTTTACGTCTTACATGATTCATGACTAGAATTCAGTGTCTGTACCCGCTACAGTAGAATGAATACATGTAACACATTGAAGAAAAAAGATGACTTATCAAGTTCATATGATTGATGTGAAAAATCAGCTCCAAAACTACATTTGGTTGCTAGAACACACCACATCAAAACAAGTCACAGTAATTGACCCAACAGAAGCGGGATTAGTTGAAGAATATTGCACTAAACATGGTTTAAGCATTGCTCAAATTTGGCTGACTCATTGGCATAAAGACCATATTGGCGGTGTCGCTGACCTGATCGCAAGTCGAAATATTCCTGTGTATGGACCACGGGAGGAATTATCAAAAATTCCTTTTATCACCCATGCATTGATGGATGATGACTACTTTGCATTTCATGATTTACATGTCGATATCTTAGCCGTTCCTGGTCATACACTGGGCCATATTGTGTACTTTATCGAATCCATCCAAACTCTATTTTGCGGTGACACCCTGTTTGCTATGGGCTGTGGGCGAGTGTTTGAGGGCACACATGAGCAGATGTACCATTCACTCAATCGTTTAGCAGCTTTGCCTGCCGAAACCAAAGTTTATTGTACGCACGAATACACGCTCTCTAACGCGAAATTTGCCAACCATGTCGAACCAGACAATATTGCCATTCAAGAGCGTTTAGACCATGTAGAAACCATGCGCTATTTGGGTCAATGTACCCTCCCGAGCAGTATTGAAATCGAACTTGAAACCAATCCTTTTTTACGTACAGAAAACGTTGAAGAGTTTAAGCGACTGCGCGATCTGAAAGACCATTTTTAAATCGCCCCCCTAGAGAGACTGCTGACGAGTGCAGTCTCTACTTCATACCAGAGGCTCTCGTCAGACAAGCCTAAACACTCCGATAATGTCTAGAGATTTTCTCTTGAATTCAACGCTCAGTCGGCGCTGTTACCATGAGCGTTTAATCTGTCAAAATTTCCACAGAAATAATTTCAACTCACACGATGCTAAACGCAAATGATCATCACAAAGACAGAATGATCCTACTTTTTCAAAACATCCCAGCTTTGAAAAAAATCATTACATTTCTATTCGCTACAAAATATTTCTAGCTCTCATTTTAGCAATATTATAAAAAGGGATTTCCATTTTTTAAATTTTATTATTTTTCAATATCTTGTACCATTTTTAGCACATAAAGCCTTTTCCTTTATGATTTCTACATGATGATGGATAGTCTGATTACGCGCTAAAAAACAGCAAAAATAAAAATATATAAAAAAATCCCCTTTAAAAAAGCGTGAAATATCCCTATTAATAATTTATCAGTGAATAAGGAATATCCTCGTGAAAAAAGTAGTGAAAGCAAAAAACCTCATCGCCTTTCGTATTTGGTTAGAGAAATTGGGGTATTCAGTCAAAACTTTAGCAGACAACCGTGGCTTTACTTTTAGCTTTAAAAAAGAATATGGACTAGTGACCTGCGACCTCGCGGGAAATAACTTGGCCATGCAGCTCGGTGAAGAATTCGAAGACCATTTGAAAGCCTAAATTTGCTCCATACTTACTTCGCGTGATGAATCAAAACTTAGCCCCCTTATGGGGGCTTTTTTTATGATGAATGGATTCTTAAATTTCAGGCAATAAAAAAGCAAGGTTTTATACCTTGCTTCATTACTGATGGTGGGGACGGAGAGACTCGAACTCTCACACCTTGCGGCGCTGGAACCTAAATCCAGTGCGTCTACCAATTTCGCCACGTCCCCATCAGGGTGCTAACTTTGCATTAGACTTTAAGTTGGCAGAGGAT
>NZ_DKIK01000064.1:0-3183 GCF_002454215.1 Acinetobacter sp. UBA6720 | reverse complement strand
CCTTATGTGTTGCACAATGTGCCGAAAGAGCGTTGGCAAGATATGGCTCCTGCGATTTTGCGTTTAAAACCAGGAAAATATATTCCGCTACCAAATGGTAAGCGTGAAAAGACTGTTGAAGTGATGGGACGAGATATTCAGGTTCCATATTTGGTTGATCCGAATACGGGTGTGAAAATGTTTGAATCAGCTAAAATTGTTGAGTATCTAAAGAAACAGTACGGATAATAGAATAAATCGTAAAAAAGCATCTTTTAGAAGATGCTTTTTTATATATGGAGTCTAGCAGTTGCTTCAATGATTGGTTTAGCGGTTTAATAGGCTCGAAATAGCCATATGATCAATTCCAAAATGTTAAGCCAACTAACGAACCTATTCAAAAGTTCAAAGGAAACACCTGAACAGTTATTCCTTAAAGAAAATGACTTGGTTTTTGATAGTCGCGGTGCAATTTATAGGGGCATCGTTTTGAATGAGTTAGGATTTCGTCTGGAATATTTCTCAAATCGAAAATTAGATCGATTTGATGATCTAGAGAAACTGTTTAGGATTGCACCACAAATTAATGAAAAGATTGATTTGGAATTGCACTCACAGCGATTTGTTGAGCGCTTAGGAAATACAGAAGAAAACCTTAAAGAGTTAAAGCAAATCATTAAAGTTTTAAATGATTATTATGTGAAGTTTCAAAGACCAAGATAAGTATAAATATTTTTATGAGTTTTAATATCTAAATAAAAAAGCTGAATCATTTGATTCAGCTTTTTAGTATGTAAGCTAACGATTATTTTTCAATAATTGCTGTTACACCTTGACCACCAGCAGCACAGATCGAAACTAAGATACGACCTGAACCTTTTTGGTTTAAGATTTTCGCAGCAGTCGCGATGATACGACCACCAGTTGCAGCGAATGGGTGACCCGCAGCTAAAGAAGAACCTTTAACGTTTAATTTGCTACGATCAATTGAACCCAAAGGTGCATCTAAGCCTAAGCGCTCTTTACAGAACTTCTCATCTTCCCAAGCTTTCAAAGTAGAAAGTACTTGTGATGCAAATGCTTCATGGATTTCGTAGTAGTCGAAGTCTTGAAGTTTAAGCCCAGCACGCTCAAGCATACGTGGAACTGCATAAGCAGGAGCCATCAATAAGCCTTCTTTTTTACCAACGAAATCAACCGCAGCAGTTTCAGTGAAAGTTAGGTAAGCAAGAACTTCATGACCATTTGCTTTAGCCCACTCTTCAGAAGCTAAAAGTACACATGAAGCACCATCAGTAAGTGGAGTAGAGTTACCCGCTGTCATCGTTGCAGCTTCGCCCTTACCAAATACTGGTTTTAATTTTGCTAATTTCTCAGCAGTAGAGTCAGCACGTAAGTTGTTGTCACGGCTTAAACCTAAGAATGGAGTAATTAAGTCATCGAAGAAACCTTCTTCGTATGCTTTTGCCATTTTTTGGTGAGAAGCTGCAGCTAAAGCATCTTGATCTTCACGAGCAATACCCCACTCAAGAGCAGTAATTGCTTGGTGATCACCCATAGATAAACCAGTACGTGGTTCACCATTTTTAGGTGCATCCATAAGATCTTTAACGTTGATTTTAGATAAAGCTTTTAAACGATCTTTACCAGTTTTAGCAATGTTAAGTTCAAGCAATGCTTTACGTAAACCATCACCGAAAGCGATTGGAGCGTCAGATGTTGTATCAACACCACCAGCGATACCTACTTCGATTTGACCTAAAGCAATTTTGTTTGCTACTTGGAATGCTGCTTGCAAACCAGTACCACAAGCTTGTTGAAGATCACAAGCTGGAGTTTCAGGAGCAAGTTGAGTATTTAACACACACTCACGTGTCATGTTGAAGTCACGGCTGTGCTTTAATACTGCACCTGCAACAACTTCACCTAAGCGTTGGCCTTGTAGGTTGAAACGCTCAACCAAACCGTTTAACGCAGCTGTAAACATATCGATGTTTGAAGCTGTGAAATATGCGCCGTTAGAGCGAGCGAAAGGAATACGGTTACCGCCGATAATGGCTACACGACGAACGGTGTTTTGGCTCATGGTTTTATCCTGTTGAACAGAAGGTTTGGTTGTTTTAGCTGAAGCTGCTTTAGTAGATGTAGAAGAAGCAGTGCTTTTAGAACTACGACTGGTAGAACGAGTACGAGTCGTTTTAGTTGTCGTATTAGCTGCTTTAGGAGTTGTGTTAGCAGCTTTACGTGTAGTAGAAGTTGCTTTTGATGTATTTGACACATTCTCTTGAGCAGAATTTTCGACTGCTGGATTTTCTTGAGTTGTTTTGCTCATAAGGCTTTTCCAAGCATAATTGCGATATTCTCACTATAACATTAGCATATTTCAAATACTGCTGTATTGACTAGAATGACGCTTTAGACCACATTCAGGTCAAGACATCATGACATGAACTCAAGTATGATTTGCTACGAGTCAATCAGACATTGATTTTGTGTTCTAAGGTCAACACGTCATAAATGTTTGAAAAAAATTCATTTGTATGAGAGATAATAATCATGACTGATCAATACCAAGCATTTACACAATCTCCTTTGGGTAAATTTGTTGTAAAAAATTTAGGTTTGCCATCGCCAGCTGCTCTAGACCGTTTTGAAAGTGCGCAACCAGTTGTAAATGGTGCAGTATTGCTTGGCGCAGCACCTTCAAGCACGATTTCTGCTTCTATTGCTCAAATTCTTAGCAATATCCATGCAGACAGCTATGTAGGTAATAATGTTGAATTACAACAAACTGCTGCAAAAGTTGGTTTAAATCTTCGCCCTTTAAATGCAGATGATAAAGAGTCTAAATTTAAAGCAGTTGTATTCGATGCTTCTGGTATCCAAAATTCAGAACAATTAAAAGAGTTGTACAACTTCTTTAATCCAATCGCTCGTCAAATCTCAAATTCTGGCCGTGTGATTGTAATTGGTACAACACCTGAAACAGCTAAGACTGTAAAACAAGCGATTGCGCAACGTGCACTTGAAGGTTTTATCAAGTCTGTTGGTAAAGAATTCAAAAAAGGTATCACTGCTCAAGTAGTTTATGTTGATCAAGGCGCTGAAGCAAATCTTGAATCAACTTTACGTTTCTTAATTTCTCCTCGTTCAGCATACGTTTCTGGTCAAGTGATTCGTGTATCTAAAGCAGATAATGTTGAC
>NZ_DKIK01000175.1:3144-4846 GCF_002454215.1 Acinetobacter sp. UBA6720 | reverse complement strand
AACATTCCTTCGAAGTACATTTCAATTCAAGCCGTACAGGAATTCGCTTGATCGGACCAAAGCCAGAATGGGCGCGTGAAGATGGTGGTGAAGCAGGTTTACATCCTTCCAATATTCATGACAATGCCTATGCGATTCGAGCAATCGACTTTACTGGAGACATGCCAATCATTTTAGGTCCTGATGGTCCGAGTCTTGGTGGTTTTGTTTGCCCAGCGGTCGTTGTTCATTCTGAACTTTGGAAATTAGGTCAATTAAAAGCAGGAGACAAAGTCAAATTTGTTCCTATTCGATATGAACAAGCAGCCGAATTAAATCAAACCTATCATCATATGCTTAGTACTGAGCATCTTAATGATGTGCAATTTGGTCAAAGCTTTTATGCTGAGTTTGATAGCTTAAATGATGCTGTATTAGATCGTTTAGATGGTCAAGATCATACTCCAAATGTAGTGTATCGCCCCGCTGGTAATAACTACATGTTGGTTGAGTATGGTGAATTGGTTTTAGACCTGAATTTGAGATTCCGCATACATGCATTAATGCAGTGGGTTAAAGATCAAAACATCATAGGTATCATTGATCTAACACCGGGAATACGTTCACTTCAAATTCATTATGACTCACTCAAACTGGATCAACAGAATTTATTGAACCTACTCAAACAAGCAGAAACAGAATTGCCTGATGTGACTGAAATGCAAGTTCCTTCACGTACTGTCTATTTACCTTTGGCTTGGGAAGATTCACAAACGCAGTTGGCAACTGATCGTTATATGCAAACGGTGCGTCCTGATGCACCGTGGTGTCCAGACAATATCGAATTTATCCGTCGCATTAACGGTCTAAAAGATAAGCAAGCCGTAAAAGACGTGGTATATAACGCAAATTATTTGGTGATGGGCTTAGGTGATGTATATCTAGGTGCACCAGTTGCAACACCGCTTGATCCACGTCAACGACTCGTAACGACTAAATATAATCCTGCACGAACTTGGACACCTGAAAATGCTGTTGGAATCGGCGGTGCTTATATGTGTGTCTATGGAATGGAAGGACCGGGTGGCTATCAATTTGTGGGTAGAACGACTCAAATGTGGTCTCGCTATCGTAGAAATGCAGACTTTGAGCAAGGTAAACCGTGGTTATTGCGCTTCTTTGATCAGATTAAATTCTATGAAGTTTCTGAAACAGAACTCATGCAGATGCGTGAGGATTTTAAGGCAGGACGACTCAAACTCAGAATTGAGGAAGGTGTTTTAAACCTCAAAGAATATAATCAATTCTTATCAGACAATGCTGAAACCATTTCAAGTTTTAAAGCAACTCAACAAGCTAACTTTGATGCTGAACGTCGTCGTTGGCATGAGGCAGGTCTTGCAGAATATTTCTCAGAGAGTTTGGATGCTGTTGATGAGGGTGAAACCGTCATCATTCCTGATGGTGGTTGTGCAGTTGAATCACATATGCCGGGTTCGATTTGGAAAATTGAATGTCAATCTGGCGATATTGTCGAGGAAGGAGCAACGCTAGCAGTCATTGAAGCCATGAAAATTGAAATCCCGATTGTTGCGCCCGAACGCATGAAAGTTGAAAGCATTACGATCGAAAAAGGACAAACTGTTAAAACAGGGCAGGTGTTATTTACACTAGCGCCAGTGGCTTAATGAGATTGAAATAAAAAAGACCGCTTAAGCGGTCT
>NZ_DKIK01000175.1:0-3076 GCF_002454215.1 Acinetobacter sp. UBA6720 | reverse complement strand
AATTTAAGAATTACATTTTTGAATGTGTTTATATTCGACGGCTTTTTTTCTTAAATGCTCTTGTTCCACACAAAATAAGAGTTGACCCAACCTGAGTAAAATATAGCCACACTTTGATGCATTCAGCGTAACTAAATGGTGCGAGTTGATACATTTTTTAGGCATTTTTAAGATTGGGAAATCAGCTTCATACTTGCTTTCAATACTTATGTAGCTTATTTATCTTACGTTTTGATCGAATGCAAACTATCTAATATTTTGGCATGCTTTCTGCTTTTATTTATATACAGCATAAATAGAGGAGAGCAACCAACTTGATCACTAAATCACAAACATCGGTTCATTCCAACATGTATAAAAAGATTAACCAGAACATGAGTAATAACAACGGAATAAACTGATGCCATACAGTACTTTAAACAAGCCCCACCTCAGCGTAGTGGGGCTTTTTTTATTATTTAATTTAACTTTATTCAACAAATCTCAATCACTAAAAATTGGCACATATCCTGCATTCTAAACAAGTAATACAAAAACTAATTTTAGTAATACCCTTGTAGGAGCTGCGATATGAGTGAAGTCAAAACTAACGCTGTAGAAAGACATCCTATTAAGAAATTTCTAGTCGAATTATTTAGTGCTAGGGCAGGTTTGTATATCAAACAAAATCACCAAGAACGCAAAATAAAGGTATGAGACTGTGGCCAAGCAAAAGTTAGCTCGAATCAGTATTACTGTGCCCGAAACCACATTGAATGCACTTGATCAAAAAATTGTAGATCAACATTACGAAAGTCGTTCACAAGCAATCTTGGACATGATCAATCGGCACTTAATCGATGATCTAGCTAAAAACGATGAGGTTATGGTTGGCACTTTGACATTGTTGTATGACGTGAGTTTAAAACCACTTCGAACACAACTTGTTGACCTTCAACAACAACACTTAGCTCAGGTAATTAGTTCATTACATATTCAATTGGATGATGACAAGGTTCTACAAGTCATGTTGATGCAAGGTGTCAGTAGTGATTTGAAAGCCATTAGTCAGCAGTTTATTGCATTAAAAGGGGTAATTAAAGGGCATTTGGAATTGATGGATGCCGTCATGCCGCCAATTGCACAAAACACATAAACATTCATAGTGACAAAAAGTTCTAAATATCAAAGCATAATAGGAGCAAGCATAAGATGATCAAAAAAACTCTGATTTCAGCATCTGTGCTGACAGCGATTTTTTTAGGGGGCTGTGACAACACAGCAAAACTACCAGAATCAAAGGCAAAAACTGAAGGCAGTACTAATAGTAAGCCAATTACAATTGGCTATAGTGATTGGCCAGGTTGGGTGGCATGGCAAGTTGCTATTGAAAAGGGATGGTTTAATGAAGCGGGGGTAAATGTCGAATTCAAATGGTTCGATTATTCTGCATCAATCAATGCATTTTCTGCCAATCAGCTCGATGCTGTTTCTGTATCCAATGGTGATAACTTGGTGATCGCTTCAGGAGGCACCAAAGGCATCATGATTTTGGCAACTGATTATTCCGCAGGAAATGATGTCATTATTGCCAAAAGTGGAATTAATAATATTGCTGATTTGAAAGGTAAAAAAATTGCAGTTGAGAAAGGATTGGTTGATCATCATTTACTCAATACAGCTTTAGATGATGCCAAAGTAGCAAACTCTGAAGTGACATTAGTGAATGCAGTCACCAATGAATTACCTCAAGTGTTTGCAAGTCCTGATGTGTCAGCAATTGCAGTTTGGCAACCTGTAGCCAATCAAGCATTAAAAGCGGTTGCTGGTTCTAAAATCATCTACTCATCCAAAGATAAGCCGGGACTGATTTATGATACTTTGACCGTCAATATGACACACCTTGCTGCAAATAAGGAAGATTGGAAAAAAATCATTCAGGTATGGGATAAAACTGTTAAATATATCAATGATCCAGCAACACGAGACGATGCTGTAGCAATCATGGCAAAACGAGTCGGTTTAGATTCTGCTCAGTATGCTCAATTTATTGACGGAACTCATTTACTTGATCTGCAAGCAAATAAGAAGGTATTTACCAAGTCCAACAGCTTTGACTCTATCTATGGCTCAAGTTATCACGTCAACGAATTTAATTTTAAAAATGGAGTCTACACCACTAAAGTGGATGTTGATGGCGTGATATTCCCAACGCTTATTGAAGAGGTGAAATAGTTTTAATATATTGAGTAATAATACTTTTAAATTTAATCATTAGCTCTTAAAAATCTCCCTTTCATGAGGGAGTTTTTTTATCTATCAGATATATCAATGAATACTTCAATATAAAAAACCCACTCTTATAAGTGGGCTGTAAATTTTTTACTTTATTGACGTATCGGCGTTTCAATCTTCGCTTACCTTAGTCATACGAGGAATCAACGGCAAATCCTCAAGTGCTGGATCGAGTTGATCTTCATCGGCATGAACGAGTTGATCCACACGTTGACGCAATGCTTTAAATTCAGGGCAAAGCATTTGATCTGGATGACGTGGGCGAGGTAAATCTACTTCGATAATTTCTTTTATTTCACCAGGATTGGCTTTCAGTGCGACGATACGGTCAGCAAGTAAGATCGCTTCATCCATATCATGAGTGACAAAAATAATGGTGATATCAATATTTTGCCATAAATCCATCAAGTGCCGTTGCATCTTCTGACGGGTATGTGGATCAAGTGCGCCAAATGGTTCATCCATCAATAAAATTTTAGGTTCATTCACCAATGCTCTAGCAATCGCAACACGCTGTTTCATTCCACCAGAGAGTTGATGAGGATACTGATTTTCATATTTTTCTAAGCCGATAATATTAATCCATTCCCGTGCTTGAGCCTCGGCTGTACTATCACTTTGTCCCTTCATTTTTGGACCGAACATCACGTTTTCTTTGACTGTTTTCCATGGAAACAGTGTATATCCTTGAAACACCATACCGCGCTCAGGACTAGGACCTATGATCGGTTGTCCATCAATCAAAATCTCTCCACCTGAATAAGAATCAAGTCCAGCAACAATCCGACTGAATGTTGACTTT
>NZ_DKIK01000198.1:49171-49789 GCF_002454215.1 Acinetobacter sp. UBA6720 | reverse complement strand
AGACGTATGTAACTTACGTTCACCACAACAACACGTTGGTGTAGTTCACTCTTCTAACTTGTGTACAGAAATCACATTAAACACAAGCAAAGATGAAATTGCGGTATGTAACTTAGGTTCGATCAACCTTGTACAACAAGTTCAAGGTGGTGTGTTAGACCGTGAAAAGCTTGCACGTACAGTAAAAACAGCGGTTCGTATGCTCGATAACGTAATCGACATTAACTACTACGCAGTACCACAAGCGAAAAACTCGAACTTGAAACACCGTCCAGTGGGTATGGGTATCATGGGCTTCCAAGATGCGCTATATGAAATGCAACTGGCTTATGGTTCTGATGCCGCAGTAGACTTTGCTGATGAGTCGATGGAAGTGATCAGCTACTATGCGATCCAAACATCAAGCGATCTCGCACTTGAGCGCGGCACTTACGAATCATTTAAAGGTTCACTGTGGGATCAAGGGATTCTACCAATTGACTCACTTGACCTTGTTGCAAAATCACGCCCTGAGCGTATGTTTGAAGTTGACCGTACTCAACGTTTGGACTGGGACACTTTACGTGCCAAAGTTCAAAAAGATGGTATGCGTAACTCAAACGTGATGGCCATTGCACC
>NZ_DKIK01000198.1:14301-49108 GCF_002454215.1 Acinetobacter sp. UBA6720 | reverse complement strand
ACTGCAACCATTTCAAACATTTGTGGTGTTTCTCAGTCGATTGAACCAACATTCCAAAACTTATATGTAAAATCTAACCTATCAGGTGAGTTCACTGTGATCAACCCGTACCTCGTACGTGCGTTGAAAGACCGTGGTTTGTGGGATTCTGTGATGGTCAATGACCTGAAACACTTCGAGGGTTCAGTTCAGAAAATTTCGCGTATTCCTGAAGAGCTTAAAGCCATCTTCGCGACTGCGTTTGAAGTTGAGCCACGCTGGATTGTGGATGCTGCATCACGTCGTCAAAAATGGATTGACCAAGCACAATCTCTAAACCTTTACATCTCTGGTGCAAACGGTAAGAAACTTGACTTGACCTATAAAATGGCTTGGTTGCGCGGTTTAAAAACGACGTATTACCTCCGTGCTTTAGGTGCAACATCTGCTGAGAAATCAACCATTAACACGGGTGCATTGAATGCAGTAAAACCTGCAACTGTAACGGCAGCACCTGTTGCCGCAGTTGCTCAGGAAGTTAAACCAGAAGTGGTTGCTGAAGATGAAGGCTTCGGTCAAGCAGCTCCTGTGCCTATGGCATGTTCAATTGACAATCCAGACTGTGAGGCTTGTCAGTAATAACCTCCCCTAACCCCTCCTAAAAGGAGGGGAATTACACCAAACTTATTGAGGTGTAAAGTCCCTCTTTCATAAAGAGGGATTTAGGGAGATTAGAATTCTTGGATTAATTATTTAAATAATTAATTCAACTCAAAGGTAAAGTAATTCCTACTATCAACCCTAAGAGACAAATTTTAGACATAAAAAAAGGGAATCTTCCTACAGATCCCCTTTCCAGTCTAAGAAGCGAGTTCTTCGACATATTGCTTCGCAAAAAGCAGGTGAATAATCGCCTGATCTCGCAATATCGTCAAGGACTTTTAAGTAACAACTGTCCAACATATATGCGAGGTAAAGCAAAATGACAGTTTATTCTGTAAGTTATGACTTAAATAAAGAAGGTCAAAATTACAAAGATTTAATCGCTGAGATTAAAAGTTTCAACGGTTATTGTAAGGTAATGGATTCATATTGGTTTGTTTGTTCTAAAGGTAATGCTTCCACAGTATCAGAAAGACTTAAAAAACATATGGACAACAATGACTCTTTATTAGTTATGGAAACCTCTACCAATCGACAAGGTTGGTTAAATAAAGATATCTGGGAGTGGCTGAAGCAGCATCAAACTACTTCAGCTTAGTACAGATAAAAAGGAAATTACCATGCTCCATATGACACATAACTACATGTTAGGTCTTACAGCCTTGGTGCTTTCCTTTGTGGTTTTGTTTTACATGCCAATCGCCTATTTTTGGGTGAAAGTCAATCAAGCTAAAAAGCGAAAGCAAAATAAGTCATGAGAATCATGCTCTAGACATCATTTTAGAGTAACGATTGGCAAAACTTAATTTTGCTTTCACAAATTAAGCGTATAGTAGGACATCTCAGCTTTGCTGGATGTCAATAAAAGATATAAAGCAACGTAGAGAGAATTGATATGTCTATCCTAAGTTGGGACGATTTCGAAAATGATTCGCAAAAACCGGCTGCACCTGAACACAAGTCTGCGCCCGTCGAACCGCAAAAAGCGGCTAATCCGCAGATGGTATCTACTGCAGAGCAACCACAGAAGAATGTGGCAACTACACAATCCGCTTCAGCCCCTCGAAGCGGATCAACAAATCCAGCCGATCCGTTGGCAAGAGCATCTCACGCCTTAGAAAGCTTAGATGTTGCTCCAGGTCTAGAAGAACTAGAAATGGGTGCGCAACGTGTACAAGTTGACGACAAAGCGATGATTAACTGTCGTGCTGACCTCAACCAACTTGTACCGTTCAAATACGAATGGGCTTGGCAGAAATATCTAGATGGTTGTGCAAACCACTGGATGCCACAAGAAGTAAACATGAACCATGACATCGCGCTTTGGAAGTCTGAAAATGGCTTAACTGAAGATGAGCGTACCATCGTCATGCGTTCTTTAGGTTTCTTCTCAACTGCTGACTCTTTGGTTGCCAACAACTTAGTACTGGCAATTTACCGTCACATTACTAACCCTGAATGCCGCCAGTACATTTTGCGTCAAGCGTTCGAAGAAGCAATTCACACACATGCTTACCAATACTGTATCGAATCTTTGGGTATGGATGAAGGTGAAGTCTTCAACATGTACCGCGAAGTACCAAGTGTTGCACGTAAAGCAGCTTGGGGCCTCAAATATACTCAGTCTTTAAGTGACCCTTCGTTCAAAACAGGCACACCTGAAAACGATCAGATTTTGCTTCGTAACTTGATCGCATTCTACTGCGTACTGGAAGGAATTTTCTTCTACTGTGGCTTCAGCCAAATCTTGTCAATGGGCCGTCGTAATAAGATGAATGGTGTTGCTGAGCAATTCCAATACATCTTACGTGATGAGTCGATGCACTTGAATTTTGGTATAGATATGATTAACCAAATCAAGATTGAAAATCCTCACCTCTGGACAGCCGAATTCCAAGAAGAAATCATTCAAATGATTCTTGAAGGCACGATGCTTGAAATTGAATACGCACGTGACACGATGCCACGCGGTGTATTGGGTATGAATGCAGCAATGATGGAAGAATACTTAAAATTCATTTGTAACCGTCGTTTAGCGCAGCTTGGTTTACCAGAGCAGTTCGCTGGTGTGAACAACCCATTCCAGTGGATGTCTGAAATGATGGACTTACGTAAAGAGAAGAACTTCTTCGAAACACGTGTAACGGATTACCAAACGGGGGGAGCTTTGAGCTGGTAAAATAAAACAGCTATTAAAGTTTTCTTAAAAAAATAGAGCCTCTTGGCTCTATTTTTTTAAGTATAAAATCCAATGCTTATCTTTTAATAAACATTTCTAATATCAAGTACCCCATTTAGATTTTTCTGCATAAAGCTCAACCAATAACACAGATAGAATTTCATCATTCAATATAAATAGATTTTAAAATACCGCCCAACTCAACTCTAAATAAACTTGTAATAATCAAGTTTTAACAAGGCCACCAAAATAGACTTTCCTTTTGGAGGAATTTCACAAAAAGAACAATGGTTTTCTTGTGAGCCCTTAAACTATCAAATAAAAGTTTAAGAGTATTAAATAAGTCTTGAAATAAATACTATATTTTGAAAGAACTTAGGTAGCAAAAGCATTGAATTTTACATTTTAGAAATTGGTTCCATTAAAAAATAAAACATTTTTATGAATTCTGAATTCCTTTTGGCAACATTAAACATTCAGCCAATAAAAAAGCCCTTAAACATTGAGTTTAAAGGCTTTTTTAGATTCCGACGGATTACTTCGGAAAGAATTTTGGGGTGGCGTCAATTGAACAATTACAATAAGATACTGTTTTAAATTATGTTTTTAAATTAATAAATAAAAGGGATACATAAGGGGATACAAATTCATCCCCCTTAGCTCTTCATAAACAAGAGGCAATATAGTTAGAATTTAATTATTTTGTTCTAACAACACTTGTTTAACTACTGTCCATTTGGAATCTTCAAGAGCCAAAATATATCGAAATTTATTAGCTGGAAAATTATTCCCTCCATCTTTTCCACCATACTTTACATCTGCATAATTCCTACTAATGAACTCCAACTGACCGTCACCTACCTTCTTCATAGATTCAATAAAACGGTAGTTTGTAAAAGCACTTCCGCTTTCCCAACTTTCTTCATTGTTATCACCTAAAGCATCATCGCTAGTCACTAAAAATGGTCGAGATGTTGAGTATCTTGATACTTCTGAGATATATGATGAAAGTGTTCCTGACCCCCCTTCACAACCTTTGTCACCACTCCAAAGCACGTAATACGTTGAACCTGTATACTCTTTTTCTGGTGGATATATATTAGCAATGTCTTCTATCTCAATAGAGCTAGTAGAGCAAGCTACAGCATTAATATATTGATTCATCATTTTTCGAATAATTTGCTTATCTTGCAATTCATTTGCAAAAGCATTAATTGAACAAAATCCAACTAAACCAATCAAAATTTTCTTTAACATGACACCCTCAAAACATCTCAATAAAAATGTGTTTTTTCAAATTTTTGACTGACATTTATAAACAAAAAAACATTAATATTCAATAACAAAAAATCTTAATAAAAAAGTAAAGCTTTCAAAAACCCTCCTACTCTACTTATCTTTTTATGGACTAAAAAATGTCAGGTTTTGTCATGTTCTGTAGGGTGTTTGGAAAGTCCAAAAATATTATATAAACCAATCTATTTACATAATGCTCCGAAAACTCTTTTTTATGGATTCCTAAAATTTGAAACAGATAAGGTTTTTCTGATATCTAACGTGTGTAAAAATTCTCTTTCTTTAATCACTCCAAAAAATAAAAGGAACGGTAAGATTTCGGCAAGGTTTTATCGGCATCTATAGATAGCCGAATACTCCCAATACGGCAAGATTTTATTGGAATCTATTACGCACTGTAGTTCCATTGAAGCATTGTCTTTTTTATAGAGTGGAAGTGCTTTCAATTTGAACTCAAACTACTCAAATTCAGTAAGGTCTTCCCGACTTTACTACTCTATTGATTATTTCTGATTAACAACTGTGAATTTATGGACACGTTAGGAATAAGGTTTTTCGTCAGTCAATGACCACAAGATTACAACTAGATTTATTGAATATTCTTTAGGACTGAAAAACTTATCTTTTATGGACTCTAAAAATTATTATTTTTATAGAATCACAAATGACAAAACCGACAGAACTATTTAAGTAATGTCAGTTTTGGCAGTGCTACTTTATTGAGTTGTAAATTTTTGGATTAATCAAATAGCGTTTACTGGGTCGCCCACCCCTTTCAGTTGATTCAATTTCTTGCTCATTCAGCCAACCATAATCAACTAATAATTCAAGGGCATCATTTACAGTATTTAACTCGTTTAAACCTTTCCAATTTTTACGATGTACATCCCTCGCACTAAATCCATCCATACGCCATGATTCATTGTGATTTAGCTTCTTTAGTTTGATTGCCAATGCACTCGCTTTAAACGTAGCTGAGTGTAAAACCATGCCATAGATGCGCCGTGCATGGCTTTCTAAGTAATCACACCATTTAATCGCCATCTCTACACAATTCAGACTTACACCGCCAACACTTACACCTAATTGAACCGAATCTATAAGATGAAAAATTAAAGCTAAAGCGGGCATCAATTTGCCGAACTTAGATAAATGCTCTTGAATGATTGTATGTTCTTCATTGGGTATTGTTTGGCTATTTAGCTTTGTTGACCACGTTTTATAGGCTTGCTGTGCTTCTGCTGTAAAACGAAAATAAGGTCTAGCATTGAACTCATCACTTGGTTTTGCACCCAGCTTCGTAAGTTCATATTCATTTAACTCATCAAGCTGTTTGAATAGGTTAAATACTGCTTCTTTGGCAACTTTATCGCTTTTCTTATCTGCATATTGCCATTCGGCTAAATCAGGATAAATGAGCAATTGAAACCGCTGTAATAAACCATCATTGCCCATACCGTGAATAGTCTTTTCTAAATAGCTCATTAGCTTGTCAGGCTGAATACCCCCCAATACTGATAAGCAGTGATTTTGAATATATCCTGAACCCCGTGTGATACGGTCAAACTGATATGAGCCTGTACCGTTCCATCCTTCTAGATAAAATGCTCGTCCTGTATCAGTATCATTTTGATCTAATGAACTGAGTAAGCCTATGAGTTCATCACGGATGACCAAAATACCGTTTGGATTACTTCGTTCTAAATCTGCTAATGCTTCGGGAGATGAATCATTAGTGAAGTATCGTTTCAATATTGGTTTATGATTTGCATCTGTTTGCATGTCTGCAATGTCTTTAGCCAATTTTAATTTTTCATTTTCCTCTTTTGCCTTATCTAGTTTCTTAGCCAGTTCTTTTTCAGCAGACTTGAACATTATCGCTTTAGCAATATTATCCTTTTGCTCAAGTTCGAATTGTTCTTTTGCCTGTAATACCAGTCTATCTAAATGCCTAGTTCCTGCACTAATTGCGGGTGACTTTTTACTACTTGGTGGCGCAATTATTCCGCCCCATAAATTAGGCACGATTGAATAATCATCTAACTGTTTAGGCTTAATTGCGACTCTTGCACCTATCAATGCACCTAATGAAGTCAGTAAGCACACAGCGACTAAATCAAAAGTCATGTTATCTGCTCGTTTTGCTTCATCTGCACAATATTTATAAACATCGAGTGGAAGCATATCCTCCGTGATTTTCTTCACAGGCAATAATTCAGATTTAATTTGTTTTGGTTCTTTCCAATGTTCTTGAAATACTGGTAATTCTTCGATGGCATTATCTATAAATGCTTGTACATCTTGCACCATTTCATATTGGGTAAATTCCATGAAACTTCCATCACTTCGATATTTGTCTATAAGTTGTACTTTTTGGCTTTGTGTTACTTCAAACAATAGTTCTTTATTCTGTGGTCGCGTTGGTATGTATAGCTGTTTATATCCAGCATTCCATAATTGTTTTACGACCAGTTCCATTGCATTGACATCATTTTGTTTTAGCGCTCTATTATTTGTTTTACACATATCGGGCAATACTACTAAAACAACGGCATACGTAGTTCTTGCGACACTAAAAAATTCTTCTAATTCGCGCGCGATTATAACAGGTCTGTCCTTATGCAATCGCCCATAATATGCAAACCCTTTAGCTAATCTACCATCAGGAAATATTTGAACTGGCTGTTTATCCTGAAGTACCGCACACTGAATCAAAGTTAATTGCCCATTATAAATAGGCAATATCATGGGGTGTTCATATTTCATGCCATTGATATCAATTACAGCATTATCAACATAGATGGGTTGTTTAGGGCTACCGTATGATTCGATAACAGGGTGACGCATAAATGCGCCGTCCTGTGGATTAAGTCTTATACAATTTGCTAATATGTCTTTAGGCTGTTCTAGGCTTGGGTATTCTTGAAATGCGCTCATTTATACCCCCTTAAATTTTGCTAATTACTAAATCTAAAATAGAACACAACATTATAAAAATGATGCCGTAGCCAATACCTTGTAATAAATCTTTGACAATAGTTTTCATGCGTCCACCTCATTTGAATCTTGAGTAAGGTTCTGCATTTTTGATTTATGCCATTCAATGATTTGCATATAGTCGAAATAGACTGGCGACTGGCGTGAAGTTCCCACCTTAATTTTTTTGGGGAAGTCAGGGTCTAATTTAATAATGTTGTTGAGGGTTTCACGGCTTACATCAAGGATTTGGCAAGCTGTTTTATATGAAATTCGAACTGGATATATAACCATTTTTGCACCTGTATGCGTTAACTTGATAGGCACATCAAAACAAATTAAATATCAGCTAGGGTAAGTGGGGTAAATCAAAAAAATACCCTAGCTTTGGTAGGTAGGGTATATATAAATCAATAACTTAATTTGGGTTATTTTTTAAAATTTTTATCTCGTTGAGGTGACCAAGATTTCAATGGGGATGTAATTTCTCTAATTTTTGATGCTGAACTATTTTGTTTTCCGACATCATAATTAGTATTTAGTTTTAACCAAATATTTGCTTTATTGGTATGACTATCTTCTTCTTTAGGATTTGTTATATAAATTGATTCCCATAATTTTATTGCTAATACTAAATCAGGTGCGTAGCTATCATCTCTCGCATAATCAAAAATTTGTTCCAAAAGAGAACTTTCCTCATTTGGCTTTATCACTTTTAGCTTATTAATTTCAATATCTTTATCAACAATAATTTTTTCTAATTCATTTATTCTAAATTTTAAATTTTTCTTTTCATTATCAGAAATACTTTTTGCATCTTCATTAAATCCCTTAATAATAATTTCAGAATCAAATAAGTATACTCTTAAATCATCAGCATCAATTGAATGATTAACTTCTTTTAAGTCCCCTGATTTAATTGCAGAATATATGAATTTTTGAGCCATACCAAATTTATCTAAATCAACTATACCTGCTGGATTTTGTTCAGAAACAATACAAGCACACTCTGTTGAATTTAATGAAGGTTGCTTAAATAAGTAAAATTTATAATCTTTTTTTCTTTGATTGTTTGGTTTATCTTCATGTATATCTAAATAGTTTATTGATGGCTTCAAATTTTCAAGGTTGAGTTCTACCAACGGCTTGAAATTATAAATTTCTTCTTTGAGCCAATAATAGCTATGAACTTTATTTCTCGTTTCCTTTAAACCATCTTCACCAGTCAGCCAATACAAACGTAAATCATCAACTAATGTTCTAATTACTTCAAAAGTTTCTATTTCATATATTCGCCAAAATTCATCTGTTTTATATAATCTTAGTTCAGTAGCTATATCATAGTATCCTAAAAATGTGCCTATATCTTCCCAATCATGTTTATCCTCATTTTTAAGAAGTTTAATAATGTCCCATACTTTAAAGTATTCTTCATCTATTTTAGCTTTTTCTCTTGATAATAAACTCATATTGCCTCCCACAGCATCCCTTAAAAATAGCTAAGCCAATCGAATTGGGTATTCGACTTTCACTCCGTCGAGCTAGGCTTAACAAATTAAATATAAATGATATTTAATCAAAATAGTGTAAGATCTGTCATTTAGCTTTCTTAAAATGGATAATACTTTGATCTGCTATTTCTTCTAAATGATTGGCATACCACTGCATCATATTCGCCCTATCTTGCAAGTATTGCGCCTTGTTATACACGCCCGCCACACCATCTTTTACATGAGCCAATGCAGATTCAATATGACGTTCATCAAAGCCACGATTGTTTAAAAGTGTACTGGCAATATGTCTAAATCCGTGGGGTGTTTGTCGCCCCTCATAACCCATACGGCGCAAAGCCATAATAAAAACCGTATCTGACTTTGGCTTACTCTTATCTGAACGACTTGGAAATAAAAAATCTGAATTTGTATCGTAGCTTTTAAGTTCTTTCAAAATTGCTATAGCTTGAGTCGGTAAAGGCACAACATGCTCACGGCGCTTCTTCATACGTTCTTCGGGAATATTCCAAACAGCATGTTCAAAGTCGAACTCATGCCATTTTGCACCACGCAATTCACTAGGACGACAAAACAACATCGCAAGCAACTGTAAGCCCATTCGTACATCCATAGTCGGATAATTATTTATAGCTCTAAGCAATGCAGGAAGCTCTTTTTCATCCACATGCGCCATATTGGTTTTTTTACCTTGCTCAAGATATTTCTGAATACCTTCTAAAGGATTGTAATCAATACGACCTGTGACCTTTGCATAATCGTAAATATCACGGCACATTGCCCGCATACGATTCACTTGCTCATAAATACCCTTTTCTTGTTGTATCCCTTTTAACAAGTTCATCCATTCAATTGGCTTAATTGTGGTGTACAAGCGTTTGCCAAAAATGGGAAATATATGCTTTTCCAATGCACCTTTATTTCTTGTCATGGTGTCAGATACCCATGAATTTAATTTTGTGTCTAACCACTCACGAGCCAACAACTCAAAAGTTGCATTGTTTTGTTCAAGTTCTTGCTGTTTTCTTTCCTGTTTAGAAATGATTGGATTTTCACCTTTGGATACATCATCTAAAAGTTCTTTAGCTTTCTTACGTGCTAACTGTCCACTAATTTCGGGATAACCGCCAAGCCCTAACCATGACCATTTACCATTGGGCTTTTTATATCTGAGTTGCCATGACTTGTTGCCATCAGGTTTTACTCGAATATATAAACCATTGCCATCAAGTTCACGATATTCCTTTTCATCAGCTTCAAGGTTAGCAAGTACCGTATCGGACAAAGGACGACGTTTAATTTCAGTTCTTTTCATTAACCTTGTATCCCTCGGATTCAATTTTTTATCAAGGATACACAGAGGGATACACGACACGCAATACTATATGCGTTTATGTTTAGTTATATTTAGGCAAGAAAAAAGGCTTAAACCCTTAAGATTTAAGCCTTTTCGTTTTATATTCAGTTATATTTCGTCATATAAAACTAGGTATTTGGTGGAGGTGGCGGGAGTTGAACCCGCGTCCGCCAGCACTACGCTCGAGAATACTACATGCTTAGATATCGTCTACTGTTTTAACTCTTTGTGACCCGACGAACAGGGTACAAATCGCGATCCTCTTAATTTAGTACAAAACCCCGAGGCTTGGTTTTATACGGACTTGTGTGCGTGCGCTTCAGTCGGACTCTCTAACCACAAGTATTCGGAGAGGCGGACAAGCTGCCCTTAGGCAGCTAGAGCGTATGATTCGTCGTTTGCGACTAAAAAATGCAAATTTGATTTACGAGAGAAAATGCGCTCTCGACATGCATCTATGAGTTTCATCACCAGCGTCGAAGCCAGAAACACCCCCAAAGTAGCGCCAATCATAGCATAGTTGCCAGAAAATACGATCTATTTTCTAAACAAACACACATATTGATGCGCTTAATTACATAATTGCGTTAATATTTTGGTTTTCAAGTCCAACAATAAAATAATTTATGAGCTACTTACTTGCACTCGACCAAGGAACCACTTCGAGTCGTGCCATTATTTTCAATGAACAAGGTCAAGTTCAGGCAACGGCACAACGCGAAACACGCATACACACCCCTCAATCTGGCTGGGTTGAACAAGATGCCCAAGAGATTTGGAGCTCACAAATTGCCGTTGTACAGCAAGCACTCGCCTCGGCTCGCATCCTTGCCAAAGACATTCAAGCCATTGGTCTCACCAACCAAAGAGAAACGACTGTCGTATGGGATAAACGTACAGGGCAACCACTTGCACCTGCCATTATTTGGCAAGATCGTCGTGCTTTTGAATGGTGCAACCAACTCCTTCAGCAAAACATGAGCCACAAAATTCAATCCAAAACAGGGCTTCGAATTGATCCTTATTTTAGTGCTGGAAAATTGGTATGGTTACTTGAACATGTCAACGGTCTCCGTAAATTGGCGACAGAAGGTCATGTAGCTTTTGGTACCATTGACAGTTGGCTCATTTGGAATCTGACTCAAGGCGCAAATCACGTCATCGAAGTTAGTAATGCATCTCGTACCATGCTGATGAATTTGAGTACCCAGCAGTGGGATGAAGAGCTATTAGAACTCTTTAATATTCCATCTACACTACTTCCTCAAATTATCAATTCAGATACCTATGTGGCCGATACTGCAACAGGACTACTTGGAGCCAATATTCCAATTACAGGGATTTTAGGTGACCAACAGTCTGCGCTGTTTGGCCAGTCTTGCTTTGAAAGTGGTACAGCTAAAAATACCTATGGCACGGGTTGTTTTATGTTGTTCAATACGGGGGACACCGTTCAGTACAGTAAAAATAAACTGCTTTCTACACTTGGCTGGAAAACGCAAAATCAAACCACTTATGCCTTAGAGGGTAGCGTATTTATGGCAGGAGCAATTGTGCAATGGCTACGAGATAATTTAGGCATTATTCAAAAAAGTGGCGATGTCGAAAAGCTGGCTTGTACAGTTAAGGATACCGATGGCGTTATCCTTGTCCCTGCTTTTACTGGACTTGGTGCGCCACATTGGGACAGTGAAGCTCGTGCATTACTATGTGGAATGTCACGTGGAACCAACAAAGCCCATATTGCACGTGCAGCTTTAGAATCTATTGCCTTCCAAGTCTCAGATGTACTGACCGCCATGCAAGCTGATATTCAGCAACCACTCAAAGAATTACGTGTCGATGGCGGTGCGAGTCAAAATGATATGCTTATGCAGTTTCAGGCAGACATTTTAAATGTGCCTGTTTTACGTCCTAAAATGCAAGAATCTACAGCATGGGGGGCTGCTGCCATGGCAGGTTTAAGGTCTGGTATCTTTTCTAACTTAGATGAAATTGCACAGTCTTGGCAACTTGAGCGTGCATTTGAACCCCAAATGAGCTCAGATCAACGTGATTTTCACTTACAGCAATGGCAGTCTGCATTAGAACGTGCAAAGTCTGAAATTTAATTCCTAATTCTATCGAATAAAATCTAGGGTTGAAAAAGAACATGCCAGTCAGTTCCTTAACTGACTGGCATGTTCTTTTTTAAGTGAATTTTTATGGTCTCAGTGTGCATGCCCTCCACCACCGACACCCAATTTAGGTTTAGGGCAAAGCCAAATAATGGCAGCAGCGAAAAGAAATACTAATGCTAAGATCAGAAAAATATAGTTTGCGGATAAGGTTAATGCTTCTTTATCGACTAGACTGGAAATATAAGCTAAAGCACTCTCCGAACTCATCCCCTGCTGTATTAACAGGGATTGGGTCTGGTCTGTATGTAAACTACCTGCCATTTCACTACGTGCAACTTTAGTGTGGTCATCCCAAATGGTAACGGCAACTGATGCCCCAATTGCCCCTGCCATGGTTCTTAAAAAGTTCATTAAACCTGCGGCAGATGCCATTTCATGTGGCAACACAGACGATAATGCCATATTCGACAGAGGAATAAAGAAGAAAGGCACAGCAAAACCTTGCAAGATTTGTGGTAATGCCAATGCGAAAAAGTCTGCGTCTGTGGTCCAGAATGAACGCATCAACGTCACCCCACCCAAGATACTCAAACCAAAACTCGCCAGTGCTCGTTGGTCATATTTGGTTGCTAGCTTTGCCACAACTGGCGACATGGTTAAACTACCAAACCCCATAGTTGCAGTTAAATAACCTGCCCAAGTTGCGGTATAACCCAAATTGATCTGTAGCCACTGCGGAATCAGCACAATACTGCCGAAAAAAGCACCAAAACCAAAGGCCAATGCTAAAACAGAAATAGTAAAACTACGGTATCTAAAGATTTGGATATTCACCACTGGATGTCGTTCGGTCAGCTCCCAAATGGTAAAGATCACCAGACCAATCACAGCGGTTAAAGCCAATACCACAATCACAGGGCTATTGAACCAGTCACGTTCATGCCCCAGATCGAGCATGAGTTGTAATGCCCCAATCCAAAGCACCAATAGCAATAAGCCCCCCATATCAATTTTCAGTTTTGCTGTTGCTGTTTCTGCTGGTTTTAATAAACGCATTGCTGCAAATGCACAGAAAATACCGACTGGAATATTGATAAAGAAAATCCAATGCCATGACATGTTGTCACTGATGGTTCCGCCTAAAATTGGACCCAGAATTGGACCAACCACAGTCGTCATTGCCCACATACCCATCGCTTGAGATTGTTTCTCAGGAGGGAAAATTCGCATCAGCAACATCTGACTGAGTGGCATGATCGGACCACCAAATAGACCTTGACCGATTCGGCAAAAAACCAACATTTCTAAACTGGTTGATAAACCACACAGTACTGAAAATACCGTGAAGCCTATTAGGCTTAAAATGAAAATTTTGACCCCACCGAAACGACCTGCAAGCCATCCCGTTAAAGGAACACATATTGCCTCAGCCACAGCATAGGAGGTGATCACCCATGTCCCTTGCGAACTTGATACAGCAAGACTTCCCGTAATATGAGGTACAGAGACATTGGCAATCGTCATATCTAGCACGACCATAAAGTTGGCCAAAGCAAGAACAAAGGCTGCCAGCATGAGGCGACCACCTTTTAAGTCGCCATAGGGAACGTAGCTATTCATAAGCAACTACTTCGATTTCAAGTCGATTTGAGCTTCCATAGATAAGCCAACACGTAAAGGGTGCTCAGTCAGTTCTTTCGGGTCAAGTTGGATACGCACAGGCAAGCGCTGTACGACCTTGATCCAGTTTCCTGTCGCATTTTGAGCAGGAATCAATGCAAAGGCAGAGCCCGTACCGCCTGAAAAGCCCAAGACTGTGCCATGAAATTCAACCGAATCCCCATATAAGTCTGAGGTTAAAATAGCCTTTTGACCTGGACGTACATTTTCAAGCTGACTTTCTTTAAAATTCGCATCGACATATAACTGTGAAATAGGAACCAACATCATGAGTACTGAACCCGGTGCCACACGTTGTCCAACTTGGATTTTCCGGCTTGTCACCACACCATCAAAAGGCGCTTTTATTTCTGTACGTTCTAGGTCTAACAAAGCTTGTTTTAATTTTGCTTGTGCCACTAAAACATCAGGCATCGAGTTTTCATTGCTACCCTGAATTAAGGCTTCATTGGCAGCCAAATTGCTTTGTGCCGCTTTTTGGCTCGACTTTGCTTGAGCTAAACCAGCCTGTGCCAAGTTATAGCCGGCTTGCGCATTATTGAATGTGGCTTGTGCAGTACTCAACTCTTCTTTGGAAATTGCCCCTGTTGCACTCAACTGCTGGCGACGGTTCAAGTCATCCTGTGCTTTATTTAGCTCAGCTTGGGCTTTAGCCACTTGCGCTTCAGCACTGTGAATGGCGTCATCACTTACAAAGACTTGCGAGTTTAAAGAGCTACTGTTGGCGGCACTTTGTTTATATTGGCGCTGTGCTTTAAGTAATTCAGCTTGAGCTTGGGCTACAGCAATTTCAGCATCACGATGATCCACTAAAACCAGCACATCACCTTTTTTCACATTCTGAGTATCACTGACCAAGACTTTTTCAACTTGACCTGTCACCATAGAGGTAATGGATGCCGTTTCTGCACCCACATAAGCATTGTCTGTAGAAACTGAATGTTGAAAAAACAGTTTCCAAACCAAGTATAAAACGGCAGCAATAATCAGAATTAGAGCAACAAAAGTTAAACTTTTCTTCCGTTTTGCTTTCAGTGTTTGATCACTAATTTGATTGGCTGTATCAGTATCTGGCAGTGTATTTGAGGCATCTGTCATTGATTTTTCCTAAATCTAACAGACTTGGTCAGCCGGCATCATCCCTTCTAAAGGGACATCAGACAAAAAACTTGTCTGCATTGGTGTCGATGAGAAAGTCACTATAAAATTTGATGCATTTTACGATTAGATAATCATATTTTGAGAATATAATTTGTAACTGCACAGTCTTTTTTAGTTTTTAGCACCCAACTTCCTGCTGAGTGCTATAAATTTCACTTAATTATTAGTCGTTTAGTCATATAGACCTAATATGCATACGAAGCAATAGCTGTTGCAATCGCTCGATCTTCATCATTCACCATGGTCATACGCATCGTACAACCTTTACGCCCCAATCTCAGGGTTTCAGCACGTGCAATAAAATATTTTCCACGTCCCGGCGCAAGATAATCAACCCGCATATCTACTGTCGCTAAACGTGATACTTTTTTGATGGTATCTGCAATCGTGTCAGGTTCGGCTTTTTTATACAGCTCCCCCATCGCCACAATACCACCAACACTATCCAAGATCGTTGCAGCCACGCCACCATGTAAAATCTGGAACGCGACATTACCAATTAAGTAATCCTGCATATCTATATAGGCTTCAATCTGTCCATTGACTACACACATGCTCATACTGTTGTGCTTAAAAAATGGCGATGCATTAAAAGCCTTGACCAATTGCTCAAAAACCACATCAATATCCACTTTCGCTCCTAAGTGTATGCTGCCCGTCCAGCTTTTTTCACCACTATTCATAACACCCTGCTTTAGCATGCAAACAATAAAAACCTATCCAAATCTGCCCAAAACCACCAGATAGGTCTACAATACTGACCTAGTTTAATACTGATTATCGAGATTTTTATGACCTATACGTTCAATCGTCCCGCGTTTCCCGCTACTCGCATGCGTCGTATTCGTAAAAATGAACATCTGCGCTCTATGGTCCGTGAGACTCATTTAACGCCAGATCATCTCATCTATCCAGTATTTGTCCTGCCAGGACAGAAGCAAACCCAAGATATTCCCAGTATGCCAAATATTCAGCGCTTATCTGCTGACTTACTTGTCAAAAAGGCGGAGCGTTTACTTGAACTTGGTGTATCGAAACTCGCACTATTTCCAGTGACTCCTCAAGAAGATAAAAGCCTCAGTGCCGAAGCAGCATGGCGTGAAGATGGTTTGGTTCAAAACACGCTACGTCTGCTCAAAAAAGAATTGCCTGAAATGGTGCTGATTACCGATGGTGCACTTGATCCATATACCACGCATGGTCAAGATGGCATTATTGATGAAACAGGTTATGTACTCAATGACGAAACCGTTGAGGCACTAATTAAACAAGGCTTAAGCCACGCGGAAGCGGGTGCTGATATTTTCGCACCCAGTGACATGATGGATGGTCGTATCGGTGCCATCCGTCAAGCCTTTGAAGCCAATGGCCATATCTACACCTCGATCATGGCCTATTCAGCAAAATATGCATCAAGTTTCTATGGTCCTTTCCGCGATGCAGTCGGTTCATCGAGCAACCTTAAAGGTGGCAACAAATACAACTATCAAATGGATGTCGGCAACCGCGCAGAAGCCTTACATGAAATCGCCCTTGATATTCAAGAGGGCGCGGATATGGTAATTGTCAAACCAGGTATGCCTTATTTGGACATTGTTCGTGAAGTCAAAGACACTTTTGGCGTCCCGACTTTCGTTTACCAAGTCAGTGGTGAATATGCCATGCTTGCCGCAGCCATTCAAAATGGTTGGTTATCGGACAGCGTGATTATTGAATCACTGATGAGTTGCCGCCGCGCAGGTGCCGATGGCATCTGGACCTATTTTGCAGAAGAAGCGGCACTCAAACTGAAAGACATGAAGTAAAAGAAATACACCAGAAGGATTGAGTTGCAATGCATATTGCCATTATTGGTGCAGGTATCAGTGGATTACTGACAGCGCTTGAGCTGATTGAACACGGTTGTTCAGTGGAGATTTTTGACCAACAACAAGCAGGACAAGCGGCCTCATGGGCAGGTGGAGGTATTCTCTCTCCGATGTACCCGTGGCGCTATCCACAAAGTGTCAATGACCTCGCCAAATATGGCAAAAGCATGTATCAAGCATGGAATGAAAAAATTAGCCCCGTTTCAGGGATAGATTTTGAAATCCATGAAACAGGTATGCTAATTTTTGACGAAGCTGATTTTGATATTGGTCTAAATTATAAAGAACAACATCAGGAACCGATGCAGCAGTGTGAACTTTTACAACGCACGCAACTGGAACAGATCAATCCACGTATTTCAACGCGCTTTCAACAAGCCATCCATTTTCCACAGTTAGCTAACGTCCGCAATCCCCGACTGCTCAAGTCGATTGTGGAATATCTCAAACAGCTATCACAAGTCACTTTCCATGAGCAAGCATGGGTACATAGGTTTGACATAGTCAATCAGCAAGTTCAAGGGGTAAAAACTGCTGATGGTCAAAGTTATCATGCAGATCATGTGGTGATTGCAACAGGCGCATGGTCACAGCACTGGTCCGAACAACTCCAATGCAGCATTCCAGTGAACCCTGTACAAGGGCAAATGTTGCTGTTTAAAACCCCTGAAAACTGGCTCCCAACAATGTGTATGAATCAGGTCATGTATCTGATTCCACGTTTAGACGGTCATGTCGTTTGTGGCTCAAGCATGGCGGATGTCGGTTTTGACCAACGCCCCTCCCTACAAACCCAACAAAATATTTATAAAGCCTGTGTGGACATGGTGCCAGAACTGGCTGATTTCCCAATTGTGAAGCATTGGGCAGGTCTACGCCCAAGTTCACCAACGGGCGTCCCTTATATCGGAGCATTTCCTGAAATTTCCAATCTTTGGGCAAACTTCGGCCACTATCGAAATGGTCTGTGTATGGGACCCGCATCTGCACGGCTACTGCGTGAGTTAATGTTGGAGCACCCATTAACTGTTGATGCGACTGCCTATACTCCAGAACGTTTAGCACATTTTGCGTGATGATGCTTCACCACAATCCCGCTTTGGGCTGAATGAGATGAAGCAATGCTTCTTTTAAAGTCGGATACTTAAACTCAAAGCCTTGATTGCTCAGCGCTTGCGGACGGACAAACTGACCATTTAACACCAGTTGAGACTGCTCGCCTAAGAGCAATTTCAACACAAAAGCAGGCAAAGAAAGTAAAGGTTTACGTTTTAGAATTTGAGCTGCGGTTTGTGCAAACGCCGACTGGGTGACTTTTTCTGGACTGACGACATTAAAGACCTGCTCAGTCGTTTCATGTAGCATCAAAAACTCGATCGCTCGCAACACGTCTTGAATATGCACCCATACCACAGGTTGTCGTCCTGAACCAATTCGAGCACACAGATTCATTTTAATCGGAAACAACATTTGCGGCAGAATGCCCGCCCCGCGTCCAAAGACCACCCCCAAGCGGATGATTTTGGTATTTTGCGTTGTGTTTTGCCGCGCAGATTGCTCCCACTTTTGACATAACTCCGACATAAAAATCGACTGCGGTGGAGACTGTTCTGTACAACGTTCTGTCCATTGTTCAGTCGGGTCAATACCATAATAGCCCACCGCTGAGCCTGAAATAATGCATTTCGGTTGGATATTTCTTTTGGCTAGATACTGATAGAGTGTTGTCGTCATTTCAACACGACTGGCAATCAGCTTTTGTTTGCGGGCATCTGTCCAACGCCCTTGAGCAATACTTTCCCCCGCCAGATTTACCACATAATCAATTCGATCATGTTTCAATTCATCCAAGGTTTGAATCCAGATTAAATGTGGATGTATTTTTGAAAGATTCTTCTGCCGACTTAAACCAATGACTTCATAATCTTTTTCTAATAAATAATTAAGCAAGTTTGAACCAATAAAACCACTCGCTCCTGTCACCAATACACGTTCTTTTTGCATAGCGTGATCTCAAATGATACTTTTCACCAGACTATAGCATTTAGAAGAAAGCTTTACGATTAAGCGACAATTTTTGCCGCCATACGTTCTGCTTGTTTGCCATAGAACCAATAGGTCAGCAAACAAAGTGGAATGGCAACCAGTAAAAACATAATTACGATAATCGCGACGAACTGTGGCTGTTGCAGATAAAGCATAAAGTTTTGTCCCACTTCAGCATCAGCTTGGGCAAAAATGAATAAACCAAGCAAAAGAAAAGCCAAGTTATAGCCCCAAAATATCAGGCTAAAACCCAAAGTAAATTTTTTACGTTCAGCTTGGGTCGGCGCACGGCGCTGTTGTTTAATAAATTTTTGGAGCACCCAAATCATAGCCACCAAATACGGTACAGCTGTTAATACACCGCCCAAACCTGTAGGTAGCAGTGCTGCTAACACACCGCATACGCAGCTAAAAATAAAACACAAGAAAAAAAACCAAAGAAAATATCGTGTTAGTGATACCATAGCGCTGCTTACAACCTAGCTAAAAACTCATTATAAAAAAAATTCAATTTTTTTTCATTTTCATGTCAACCAATCGAAGTTGAGTTGCGTTAAATAGGGTACAAGGTCGCAGCAACCGTCAAAATATTGTACTGGCATCCACAATACGTACGGTGACCTTTCCTAGAGCAATAAGATTGGCTCCAAATTTAAATGTTGTTAGCAGCCAACATTTAAGCATGAAGCAGTTTTCTTTGACCGACGATTTCATCATCACTCGAATCGTCGGTCTTTATTTTTTGGGCAACTGATTTTTTAGAACTTCCCCACCATCAATAGATGAGGAAGCAAAGAATAGATTAATAATACGTTAAATGTTGAACAGCAGACTCATCTTGAATAACGTAGCCATTTCGTCCTTGTTCTTTAGCCAAGTATAAATTTCGATCTACTTCTTTTAAGAAGGTCATTTTGTCATGATTAAACATAGGCACAATTGTCTTTACTCCTAGACTGACGGATAAACGCTGATCTAATGGCGATGAACTGTGACAAATATCGGCTGTCCGAATACTCTGCAAAATACGTTCTACAATTTCAATGGCAGCATCTTGAGATGTATCTGGTAAAACCAAAACAAACTCTTCCCCACCAAAACGTGCAACTAAATCACGTGGACGCGACACATTTTTTTTCAACAATTGTGCAATTTGTTTGAGGCATGCATCCCCCAAAATATGACCATTATAATCGTTGTACTGTTTAAAATAGTCGATGTCTAATAACATTAATGTCAGTGGTTTCTGCTCACGCTGCGCATTAAGCCACTCACGTTGATAGCAATCTTCAAAGAACCGACGGTTTGCAATACCCGTAAGGCCATCTTGATACGAATATTCTTCCAATTGCTTTTTCAGCGTTTCTAACTCTTGTTCCTGTCTTTTGCGCTCAGAAATATCGAACATGAATCCGACCAGACTGTCCACTTCCCCATCTGGCTTTCTAACCACGTGAACCACATCGCGGATCCAAATATACTCCCCGTCAATAGTCAGCGCACGGTAGTCTGCCTCATGGTCGACACCAGAAATCGACTGTGCCACGCAAAAATCAACCACCCATGCCCGGTCATTTTCATGCATACGCATTGCCCAGTCTTCAACAGTTCTCCATGAATCCTGTTTCCAACCTAATACTTTTTCAATTTGTGGGCCAATATAACTAAAAGTTTTGGTTTCCCAATCTATGCTCCAAGGAATAGCAAGTGTTGATTCAATCAGCGTCTTATACACCAGATCATTGACGATACGGGGCGAATTGAAAATAGAATCAGACATAGTTATTTTCTCCTTATACCCAGTCTTACTCGATAAATGATTTATTGTTTTTTAACCTTCTTCATAAATCATTGTTATAAATTATTGAAATTGAATACTTAATCAATTTTTACATTTTTTTATGCATACGAAACGATATACAATTTCATTCAGATACATAATAGCTCATAAAAAGAACATTTTTTAATCATATTTAATCTTTTTACTATAGTGTTAATCAAACACATCCATTACTTTCCTTTTCACATAATAATCCCGCCATATCTCAGTGTCATGCAACTTATAGCTATCAGCTCAATCATCTACGTCAAGGTTTGACGTAGAGCTGATGATTATCCTTCGAACAAGTTTGATTTATGTTAGCTTATAGCTCTATTGCGTTTTGAGCTTGGGGCATCTATGGCTGTTCGTTTTTTTCATACATCGGATTGGCATCTGGGACAGTTCTTTTATAACCATTCCCGCCAGTATGAACATGAACAGTTTTTAGCATGGTTACTACAACAAATCAGTGAAAAACAACCGCATGCTTTACTTATTGCAGGAGACATTTTTGATGTCATCAATCCTGCATCCAGTGCACAGAAACAACTGTACCAGTTCTTAGCCGATGCGCATGCACGTGCCCCCCACATGCAAACGCTCATGATTGCAGGCAACCATGACTCAGGTTATCGCATTGAACAAGTTGAACCTTTACTGGCGAAATACAATGCCAAAGCAGTCGGTGTCATTCATAAAAATACTGAACAACAAATCGACCTTGAACATCTATTGGTGCCCATTTTAGATGAACAACAGAATATTGTGGCATGGTGTCTGAGCCTGCCCTTTTTACGCCCCGCTGAAATTACAGGCGTTAATGAACACACCACCAATAGCCAAAACGCGATTGCCTATTTGCATCAACAACTGATTGCCGAGGCCAAAGCCCGCAAAACAGCAGATCAAGCCCTGATTTTAATGTCTCATGCACATATGCAAGGTGGCGAAACCTCAGACTCTGAACGTCCGATTGTGATTGGTAATGAAGAAGCACTCTCAACAGCATTATTTGATGAAATCATTGACTATGTAGCACTCGGGCATTTACATAAACCGCAAAAAGTCAGTGAAGAGCATATCCGTTATAGCGGCTCACCCATCCCCCTGTCATTTAGTGAAATTAACTACAAACATCAAGTTCTTGAAGTGACACTTGACCCCTTACAGAAAGATGCCTCACGTTTCCAGTTAAATGTACTCGCTATACCACGTAGTATTCAACTGCATAAAATACGGGGGGAGTTACATGAGGTGCTGGACAAACTCAAAGCCTTACCAGCAGGTGAAATTGAGCTGATTGATCAACGTGAATATGTCGATATTGAATATCATACAGCTGTTCCGCCTCAGCCCAATTTAAGACAACAGTTTGAAGATGCCCTGCCTAAAAATCGTTATCGTTTAGTCCGTATTTCACGTCAGTACTTAGCCACGGAGCAAGACCTCAATGCCCCTGCTAAAGTAAGTTTAGAACCGCCCACACCAGAAAAACTGTTTCAGCAAATTTGGGAAAAACAGGGTTATCAGCATGATGCCGCTGTGCTACAGGATTTTATGAGTTTAATGCGTGAAGCTGAACAATCCCTTGAAGATGGATACGAGGCTTAAAGGTTTACTATGAATATTGTTTCCATTCGAATAAAAAACCTTGCTTCACTTTCTGGCGAACACTTGATTGATTTTGAAAGTGATCCTTTAGCCAGTGCAGGGCTTATTGCCATTATAGGGAAAACAGGTGCAGGCAAATCTACCATTTTAGATGCAATGTGTTTGGCACTGTTTAACCGTATTCCACGCCTCAAAGACAGCGATGGAAAAATTCAAGATGTCGATGGCTCAGAACTACTCACCAATTCCCCACTGACCGTACTGCGTCGTGGTACCGCGCATGGTTATGCTGAACTTTGCTTTATTGCACAAGACCAAAAACGCTATATCGCTCGATGGGAATTGAAACGTTCACGAGAAAAAGCTGACGGGAAACTACAAAACGTACAGCGCTATTTAAAATGTGTCACCGATGGTGTCGTTGTTGCGGATAAAGCCAAAGCCGTCGATGAAAACATCAAACGTATTACCCAGTTGAGCTTTGAACAATTCACGCGCGCTGTTCTACTGGCACAATCCGAAGTTACTGCTTTTTTAAAAGCACGAGACAATGAGCGCGGCGAATTATTGGAATATCTCACCAATTCGGCTATTTTTGGCAAAATTGGACAACTGGCTTATGAGAAAACCAAACTGGTCGCGACTCAGCGCAAAGAGCTAGAAAATGTATTGGGTCATATTGAACTGTTAACCGATGAGCAAGTTGCAGAACTATCCGCACAATTCCAACATAGTGACCACAGCTATCAACAACTCGAAGCCCAAAAGTCACAACTGCAAAAACAACAGCAATGGTTTGAAAGCAAGCAGAAACTCGACAGTGAAATCATCATTAAACAACAACTGGTCGAAGCACAGTATAAGTTACAACAGGAATTAAACCCTGAGCGTGAACGCTTGGCTCGTTTAGAGATCTTCTCAGAAGTTCGACCTATGCTGTTCCAACAACAACAGCTACTTCAAACCAAACAACAACTGCTGCCCCGCCTGCAAAAACAACAACAGTTATTTGATCATTTACTCACGCAATTTGAGACTGAAAAAGCTCAATTCATACAAGCTGAAACGGCAGTGAATGAACTACAACAGTTTGAAAGTACCCATCATGATGCATTGAATGATGTACGTAAATGTATTCAAGAACGTGATTTTATCGGGGCTGAGTTTAAGAAAGCTCAGGAAAAATTGCAGGCTTTAGAACAGTCTAAGCTCCCCCTAACCCAGCAACAACAAAAGCTTGAACAGCAGATTCAGCACATTGAGCGTCAGCAAACCGAGTGTAAGCAGCAACTGGAAAGTTCACAACAGTTTACAAGCTTAGACCAAGGCCTCAGCGCCCATGTCCAACAACTCGAACAGTTTATTCAACAATACCAAAACATTGAATATCAACTCGGGCAACAAACTCAAGTAGAACAGCAACTGTCAGAACAAAAGATAAAACTACAACAGTCCATACAACAGTTTGGTCACATCGAAGAGCTGGAAGTTAAGATTGCGCAAGCACAGCAGCAACGAGAGTTGAAGATCAATCAGCTCAGTCAAATTGAGCAAATTCAGCAAAAAGTTCAACAGTTTTTTGAATTGAAGACTGATATTGCACAACAGCAAGAACAGCTCAACAGTGCTCAAACTCAGCAACAAGCCTTACAACAGCATACGCTGCAAGCAGATCAGGCTTTTCAATCAACCAAAAGTGAACGCATCCAACTACAACAAGTTTTACAACAGCAACGGCTTTTACATGCTGAGAATGTTGAACATTTACGTGCTGAACTCCAAGAGGGCGAACCTTGTCTTGTCTGTGGAAGTACATCACATCCTTATAAAATGGAAGATACTGCGCTCTCCAAAGCCCTGTTTGAGCTTCAACAACAGCAGGAACAACAAGCAAACCAAAAAGAGCTCGAAAGCTTTCAAGCTTGGCAGCAAGCACAGCAACAACTCACCAAACTCAATGCAGAAATAGAACAACGCAAAACACTAATCCAGCAACTTTCTGAAAAAATCAGCCCATTACAAAGCGTGCTGATTGCACACGGTAAAACAGCAGATATTGCACTCGACCTGACACAAACAAAATCAGAAATAAACATGCAATTTGAGCAGATCATTCAGCAACATACGCTCGATCTACAGCAACTCAAACAGCAATCTGAGCAGTGCCAACATAATATTAAAACCCAGCAATACTGCATCCAAAACATTCAACAGACTGAACACTTGCTACACACAGCAAATAGTTTGCAAAACCAAGTTCAACACATTGCCCAGTATTTATCTGATGCTGAAAAAACAGTTTGGCAACAACAGACTAGCTTGGCTGCACAGCAACTGTTAGTACGTCTAAAGACTCGTGCACAGCAACTAGAACAACTGGAACAATGGCGTCAGCAACTCGATCAGACCAATCAACAGCTCAAGACCAATCAACAGAATCTTGATCACACGAGCCAACACATCAGAGAAACCGCTGAACGGCTTAGTGAGATCAAACAAAAAGGACAGCAGAATACAGAAATAGCCAATCAATTGATCCAACAGATGACAGGCTTAACGGGTATTAAAGCCAACGAATGGCTTATTCAACACGATCATCAGCGCCAACAGACACAAAGCCATTACCAACAGATCAAGCAACATTTTGAGCAATTACGTCATCAATTTGAGCAAGACAAAAGTCAGCTAAAACAACTTCAAGCACAATTACAGCAAAACCAAAGTAGTGCAGATGATGTGGAAAATACAATCCAGCATTGGCTCAAAGAACATCCTGAGTTTGAACTGCAAGACTTAAAAACGCTTGCTGAAATTAACCCTGCACAAGTGCAACAGATCCGTCAAAAATTACAGCATGCTGAACGCCTACTGAATGAAGCCGATGCTGCTTTGAAAACCATACAAGAACAATTGCAAGAACATCTCAAGTATCAACCTGAGATTGATCCACTACAGTTAGAGCAACACATGCAGGAGCATCAGGTTGCACTCAATAATCAACTTGAAATACGCGATCAGCTCAAACTGAAACTTGAGTTACAACAGCAAAATGTGGTGAAACAAAAACAATTTGTCGATCAAATTCAAAACATTCAACAAGAAGAACATCGTTGGGGGAAAATATCAGGTCTGATGGGCGATGCTACGGGCAAGAAATTCCGTGATTATGCGCAGCAATATAATCTTGATATTTTACTGGAACATGCGAACCAACAGCTCAACCAACTCTCACAGCGTTATACCTTAAAGCGTTTGGATCACTCGCTCAGTCTAGCTATTATTGATCATGACATGGATGGAGAAACCCGCTCCGTTGCATCACTCTCAGGAGGCGAGTCTTTCTTGACTGCCCTTGCCCTATCTCTTGCCATCGCCAATATGGCCTCGGGCTCAATGAAAATCGAATCGCTGTTCATTGATGAAGGCTTTGGGACTTTAGATGCATCATCGCTACACATGGTCATGAATGCTCTCGATCAACTACAAAACCAAGGCCGTAAGGTGGTGCTGATTTCACACATCCAAGAAATGCATGAACGTATTCCTGTCCAAATCCAAGTTAAAGCTCTAGGCGCAGGTGCCAGTACCATTGAGGTGGTGGGATAATTTCAACTTTTTTAATGGTCTAAGTTTGATCTTTTTTTTTAAGATACAGTTCCCTGCTAAAAATAATAGGAGCATCCTACTTAATGTAAGTGCTCCCACTAAACGCCATTTCAATAGAGAAAGCAGAACGCCAACTTTTAATCCGCTGGGAATGCTTTTGGTGGTGGTGCATATTTAGATGCATCAGTTGCCTTGTCCACTGCCGTAGCAGACTCTAACGGATAAATGACTGTACCAATCACACCTGTATTTTGGATGGAACCATGAGCTGAATTTGCCGCATAAGCCTCTTCAGGTCGACTAAAGGTAAAAGATGCCACCGCGGAATCGCTCTTACGGAAACCTTCAATGATCAGCTCACCCTGTGGACGAAGCACATAACCTGAGTTGCTACGAGATGCGGAACGCCCATTAATCACATCTAAACCATCCACACTGGCAACCACTTCAAAGGTGCTATTGCTATGGTTTTGGTATTTGAGTTGATAACTTTGTCCATCTTTGCCAGATAAATAATACTGCTGACCATCTCGAAATAAAGGCAGTGGACGCTGTGCATCATTTATAATTGAAAAACTGATTTTTCCGGCCGCCAAAGAAATACTATTCACCGCTTTGCCTGTATATGTTTTACTGGCATAGCGAACTTGTGATTCAGCAATTGGACTGCTGGATAAACGTTTTAAATTCACTTCTGTTACGTTTGAACGAAGCTCATCACCCCATTTCGTACCCAATTTTTCAGCTCGAGAAACCGTCGCGTTTAATGCTGTTGGTTCAGCTGTCACTTCCTCCATGTGAGTATTTGTACTACTACACGCTGCCAAAAATAAACTCAGCATCAGAGAGAGAAATAAATAAATTTTTTCCATTTTTGGGTTCATCCTAAATGCAGTTTTTATCATTGTCAGAGTGTCTGTTCCAATAACTCAGTAACTTAAATCTACAAGCAATTCAATCAGTTTAAATGAAGCCTATTTTTTCAGCAGCGTTTTAGTTTTATAAAATTGTAAGTTAAGTCTTCTCAGCATATTTGAATACCAAGAAGCTTTTTTGACCTTAATGCCTCAACAGCTCAATGTGGTGAATAGTCTCTCGCCCCAAACAAAGCTGTTCCAACACGCACCATGGTTGAACCCGCAGCGATTGCCTCATTCATATCTGCCGACATCCCCATACTAAGCGTATCCCAGTCTTCTGGATGTGCATGCTGTGCTTTCACTTGCTCAAATAGCACTTTCGCCGCCGTAAAAGCCTGCACATTGTTTGGTGCTGGAATGACCATCAAACCACGCAGTTTGATGTAAGGCAACTGACTAATGCTTTGTACCAGCTCAGAAACCTCGTTAGGTTGACAGCCATCTTTGCTGTCCTGACCATCAATGTTAACCTGTAGACAAATATTTAAGGCTGCTTGGGTGGCAAGTCGCTGAGTCGATAACCGCTCAGCAATAATTAAACGATCTACCCCATGCACCCATGCAAATTTTTCAGCCAAATGTTTGGTTTTATTGCGTTGTACATGTCCTATAAAATGCCATTCAATATCTAAATCCTGTAACACCTCAATCTTCTGCAGAGCCTCTTGCAGATAATTCTCACCAAAGGCACGTTGACCGCAAACGTACATGTCTCGTAACACTTCACTTGGATGTGTTTTCGAAACGGCTAAAAGCTGCACAGATTGTACATCACGCCCTGAAACCTCACAGGCCTGCTGAATTTGGGATAACACATGTTGACGTGAGTTTTGCAGGATATTCATTGACGAGGGTCTCATTTCAGTCATCTTTTTTGCTTTGCCTTTCAACAAACTGTTGGTTAAGTTGTTTGAAAGCCTTATTATTCTATCAAAATAATTAGCATTTATATGATCTCGGGGAAATTATGGATATCACAGAATTACTAGCCTTTGCTGCTAAGAACGGTGCGTCAGATTTACACTTATCTGCGGGTATGCCACCGATGATTCGTGTCGATGGTGAGGTTCGTCGAATTAATTTACCAGCTTTAGAACACAAAGAAGTGCATAAGTTGGTTTATGACATCATGAATGACAAACAACGTCGTGATTTTGAAGAATTATTAGAAACAGACTTTTCCTTTGAAGTCCCAGGCATTGCACGTTTCCGTGTGAATGCATTCAACCAAAACCGCGGTGCTGGTGCTGTATTCCGTACTATTCCATCCAAAGTTCTGACTATCGAAGACTTGGGTATGGGACAAATCTTTAAAGATATTTGTGAATTTCCGCGTGGTATCGTACTGGTAACAGGTCCGACTGGTTCGGGTAAATCAACTACACTGGCCGCTATGGTTGACTACATTAACGACAACCGTTATGACCATATTTTAACCGTTGAAGACCCCATCGAATTTGTGCACCAATCAAAAAAATGTCTCGTGAACCAACGTGAAGTGCACCGTGACACACATGGCTTTAATGAAGCACTACGTTCTGCTCTGCGTGAAGACCCTGATATTATTCTCGTAGGTGAGATGCGTGACCTTGAAACCATTCGTTTGGCACTCACAGCAGCTGAAACAGGTCACTTGGTCTTTGGTACATTACATACCACCTCTGCTGCAAAAACGATTGACCGTGTGATTGACGTATTCCCTGCTGAAGAAAAAGACATGGTTCGTGCCATGCTATCTGAATCTCTACAGGCCGTCATTTCTCAAACCTTACTCAAGAAAAATGGCGGTGGACGTGTTGCCGCGCATGAAATCATGATTGGTATTCCTGCCATTCGTAACTTAATTCGTGAAAACAAAGTGGCACAGATGTATTCTGCTATTCAGACTGGTGCAAACTACGGCATGACCACACTGGACCAAAGTTTGAAAAATTTGGTCACTAAAGGGGTGATTAGTCCACAGACCGCACGTACTGCTGCTAAACAACCTGAAACATTCTTATAAGAAAACAATGGATTTGGGGTAGAGATATGGATTTTAACGACTTACTCAATTATATGATTCAACAAAAAGCGTCAGATTTATTTATCACCGCTGATGTTGAACCTTCAATGAAAATTAACGGTCAAATTGTGCCTGTAGCTAAAGGCAAACTGACAGGTGATGTCGTAGGACAACTGCTGAACTCCATCATGAGCGAGAAGCAGCGTAAAGAATTTGCGGATACACGTGAGTGTAACTTCGCGATTATGAATCGTGATAAAACTGCGCGTTTTCGTGTCAGTGCCTTTCAACAACGTGATATGCCAGGTATGGTTTTGCGTCGAATTGAGACCAAGATTCCAACCATGGACGAGTTAAAACTTCCACCTGTACTCAAAGAACTAGCGATGACCAAACGTGGCATCATCATCTTTGTGGGTGCAACAGGTACAGGTAAATCAACCTCGTTGGCTTCAATTATTGGGTATCGTAACCAGAATTCGAAAGGTCATATTATTACCATTGAAGACCCGATTGAATTTATTCATGAACATGCAGGCTGTATTATTACCCAGCGTGAAGTCGGCATTGATACGGACTCTTTTGAAATCGCGCTGAAAAACACCTTGCGTCAGGCACCTGATGTGATCCTGATTGGTGAGATTCGTTCCCGCGAAACCATGGATTATGCAATTGCCTTCGCGGAAACGGGGCACTTGGTATTTGCAACACTGCACGCCAACAACGCCAACCAAGCCATCGACCGGATTATTCACTTCTTTGAAGCAGACCGTCATAGCCAATTGTTTATGGACTTATCTTTAAATCTTAAAGCGATGGTTGCTCAGCAGTTGATTCCAACACCAGATGGTAATTCACGCCGTGCTGCCATTGAAATTTTGATTAACTCACCGTTAATTTCCGATTTGATCCGTAAAGGCGAAATCCACGAAATTAAAGACTTGATGAAGCGTTCTCGTGAACTTGGTATGCAAACCTTTGACCAAGCCTTGTTTGATTTGTACAAAGCCAAGCAGATTACCTATAAAGATGCGCTGAAACACGCTGACTCACCAAACGACTTACGTTTACAAATCAAATTATCAGAAGAAGGCGGCGATCGTCTATTGCATGCCAGTGCAAATATCACGTTTGATGGACAAGCTTAATTTTATTCGTTCAAACTAAAAAAAGGGCTTCTCATGAAGCCCTTTTTTATATCTTAGATGAACATCTTACTTTTTACGTAGCGCGTCTTGGCATTCAGTAGCATCACAATAACCGTACAGGTTCAACGAGTGTCCGGTTAAAGTAAAGCCATGTTTTTCAGCAACTTCATGCTGCTCGTGCTCAATCACTTCATTCGTAAATTCAACCACTTTATTGCAGTTTTGACACACAATATGATCATGATGATCATCTTGCATAATTTCAAAAACAGAGTGGTTATTTTCAAAGTGATGGCGCTGAATAATACCCGCTGCTTCAAATTGCGTTAACACGCGGTAAACAGTTGCTAAACCGACATCTTCACCTTGTTCAAGTAAAGTCTTATAAATATCTTCCGCACTTAAATGGTGTTGTTTTGAATTTTCTAATAGTTCTAATATTTTAATTCGTGGAAGTGTAACTTTAAGTCCAGCTTTGCGTAGATCTTGATTTGAAATTGGCATGTAAAAAGGTCTCTCAACAAATTTAAAGTTAGAATATGCAACAAAGTGTAGATGCAGTATGATCTATCCGTGGCTCAATTGCATCATAATTAATTTGGGATAGTGTAGCAAAATGCAAAAAATCATGTTGACGTTATTCGTCACTTCACTGCTCGCAGGTTGTTCGACCTTGGGCGTTTATAAAGTTGATATTCCTCAAGGTACACCATTAACTCAAGCACAAGCGTCAAAAATACAAGTTGGCATGAGCCATCAACAAGTTCGCTTTTTACTTGGCAGCCCTACGCTTTCAGATCCAATGAATCCACTACGTTGGGACTACATCTACAATTATACCCCAGGAACCTATGCTAAAAAAGCCAAGATTCCTGCTGCGCATGGGCAACACCTGCAAATCTACTTTGACTCAAATGGTATTGTCCAAAAAATTGAAGGCTTAGAAAGCATCCCTGAATCTCAGCCAGGCTTACCAGCATCGAAAGAAGCGATTCTAAACGCGCCCCCACTATAAAGCCTTATAATAAAAAAGAAACCCCTCAACAGAGGGGTTTTTCATATCACTTCGATTGTTTTAAGCGATTGCCTTTGGCAAAGCGCCCCACAGGGTTATTTTCTGCACGTATCCGACGAATATCTTTAGGATTAATGCTTAAAGCTCGATAAATTTCAACGCGATCCCCAGCTTGTAATATCTGCGCATGCTCTTTTAAACGAACACCAAAAATACCCAGTTGTAATGGTTCTGGTAATTCAACTTGAGAACAAATACCGCTCAGTTGAATCGCATCCAATGCCGTCATCCCCTCAGCAAACGGAACCCGGAGATGAAACTGCTGGTTTGCTGTTGCATAAGCAACCCAGACGTAGTGAAGCTGGCTCATTAGATCAATTTTCCAAGCACAGCCACAATAGCCAATACAATAGAAACGGGTAAGACCACACGCACCGCAATACGCCAAATATTATAAAAAGCTTCATTGCTAAAGTTCATTGACTTACGTAAATGGCTAATTTTCATAATCCAACCAGCAAAAATGGCATAAATCAAACAAATCACTAAGCCCCAAAGCATCAGTAAGATGTTAAAAATCGGACCAGTCGCTGGAATCAACCAAACCAATGTCGCAGCCAGAAGTATCAACCATTGAATGACCACATTCAGTTGACGCTGTGCCAACTGTTCACGTGCCATCTGCAACAACACGGCCGCTGCTGCAACTGCAGTCAACGCAATGGCATACGCAGGTAATGCTGCTTGTACTGCAAAAAATGCAAAAGCAACCACGGCTAAAATTTGTGCAATCCAAATGGGTAGAACCGTCTTGCTTGCAGCATCTTGCTGTTGAACCTGTAGCAGGCTATTTTGCCAGTACAGACCGAGTCCTAAACCACTTGCCACTAATGCCAATACCGTTGCACTGCCCCATTCTGAGAATTCAACAGGCGTCACTTGCCATTCAGCCGCACCAGCTCCAGAGACATTGGCTACGACTAATGAAACGATTACACCAACAGCCGTTAGGGCTAAAATTAGCTTCCGTGGTGCAAAAGACAAAGCGATGGCAACCACAGCCAAACCACCAAAAATCACGGGTGATATACTATCTGGCAGTGCATATTGATTCAGGAGCTGTGCAGCATTAGAGAGCATGCCACCTGCCAAGAAAGGAATAAAGACAACTGCAAGCCAACCCACAAGACGCCAAGTTTGTGATGCATCTGCATCACGGGTTAAACTTGATAATGCGTTTAATGCCGTAGTTTTTGAACGCTTTGCTAAGGCAATTTCTAAATAACACACAGGTAAAGCCAAGATCAGCATGGTAAATAACCAGAGCAACCAAAAGTCGAGCTGACGTTCAACCTGAATTCCCACCAATGGTGCAAGTGTGGCAATAATAATAAATGATAAACAAAATGCCATCAGCGGCGATAACCATCGTGACATAGCATTGTCTTGCATGATGCGTTCCTTCAATAAGTCTTGCGCTATTTTGCCTTGCTCTCTTATGAAAATCAAAAACAAAAAGCAAACCACCAAAACTGATGATTTGCTGCGCTAAATATAATTAAAATTTATTGTTTTTATCCCTTGTTATGCTCACTTATGAAAAGAAGCGAGCAAACCAGTTTTTCCCTTTTTTCTTTTCTTTTTCTTTGATGATCCCCATCATGTTTTCTTTCACTGCCCCGACATAGTCAGCATCATCGTGTTGAATATGATTAATCAGCCATTTCGACAATACTTCATGCAACTCAGCTTCAATCGACTGTCCTAACTCAAAACGGTCACGATAAGATTCAATTTTTTTAATAAATAAATCATGCACACGCTTATGTGGTACACGGTATTTATAACCCGCCTCTTCTTGAAGAGATTCTTCAAAAGTAAAATGAGATTGTGTGTAATCAATAATATTTTCTAGAATTTGCTTTACACGTGCACGATCAGTATCAACATCAATTGCTTCAATTTCATTAATGTAATCTAAAATACGACGGTGCTGATCGTCAATCACATCGATACCAGTATTATATTCTGGAACCCACTTCATTATCATTCCGACCACCCAATAAAAATTAATAGATTAATTACATGAATTAATCATATCGGTTAGTGATGAAAATAAAAGTGAATCAATTTAGTAGGGTTTCTGATATTAGCATCATATTCAATATAAGTAATTATTTTATATCAAAATATTAATTTAAACCCGAGCAAAAGAATAAGTTATTTTTTAACCAATTTATTATTTTTAATACACAAAAAATAATAAAAACATGCTTAACATTATTATCAGCATGCTTTTATATTTTATCTATTTTGGAATAATTTAATATTGATCTGCTTTGGTCACTCTTTTTAATGATGGGTCTTTAGCTTCCCGGACTAAGCGTTCTACATGCGTCATTTCATGCCGTATCGCTTTGCCATATTGAAATAAAATCATTTCCCCTGGTGCAAAGGCCGTCCATGCTTCATTTTGAGTTAAAGGCTCTGTAGTAATCACAGCGACTCGATCCTCTGCAGTAGTGACTTGACTAAAATCCACTTCAACATCAAGGTCAATCAATTGCGCGGGTTTAAATGGGTACTCTCGCACCAACCAATGCAGTTTGGTAATAGCGTAACTAAAAAGTGCCTGCCCATTAGACAAACAAAAATTGAACGTACCATGTTCCGCAATCCGTGGAGAAATATCGGTTAATAAATCAAAAACTTGATCTAAACTTGGCTCAACATAACCAAATTTGTTCACTAACTGATCTAGCAAATAACAAAATGCACGTTCACTGTCAGTATTCCCCACAGGGGTAAAACGTCCTGACAGTACAGGATCAAAGTCATGCAAATCGCCATTATGCGCAAAAATCCACTGTCGCCCCCATAGCTCACGGCTAAATGGATGTGAGTTTTCTAAGTTAATTTTTCCCTGCGTCGCTTTGCGGATATGGGCAATCACATTGCGTGATTTGATCGGATAGTTCCGAATTAATTCAGCAATCGGTGACTCAACTGCAGATTGATTATCAACAAACAAACGACAGGCTTTATTCTCAAAAAATGCAATTCCAAAACCATCACAATGATCTGAGGTAATCCCCGCCCGCTGCGAAAAGCCTCGAAATGAAAAGGTAATATCAGTCGGTGTTGCACAATTCATTCCGAGCAGTTGGCACATAATCTTGATCTTATTTCAAACATATTTATTTATGATGGTTTTATTGTGCATGAGTCCTGACTGGCTTGCAATTCACAATGCTTCATAACCCGAACACATTCGGGCATAAAACCATTTTTATAAAACGTATAGGCTTAAAAAAAGCCTCCGAGGAGGCTTTCAAAATACTTAGTGTTTACTGCGGTTGGTAATCAATGTACCCACACCATGATCGGTAAAAATCTCCAACAGTGTTGCATGTGGCACACGACCATCCACAATATGCGCGCTCACCACACCACCTTTCACCGCATCTAGCGCACAGCCCACTTTCGGAATCATCCCGCCGTAGATCACGCCCGTTTCAATGAGACGGTCAACTTCTTGAGTGGTTAAACCCGTAAGTAGGTTTTTATTTTCATCTAAAACACCTGAAATATTGGTCAACAAAATCAGCTTTTCAGCACCAAGGGCTTCAGCTACTTTTCCAGCCACTAAATCTGCGTTGATGTTGTAGGTATTGCCCTCTTCATCCACACCTAAGGGTGCAATCACAGGAATAAAATCACCACTGCTAAACATCTCCAATACATCAGTTTTAACACTGGTCACTTCACCGACTAGGCCAAGATCAATTTTTTGTACTGTGCCATCTTCCGCAGTTTTTTCCATCAGTAACTTTTGTGCACGCAG
>NZ_DKIK01000198.1:5694-14199 GCF_002454215.1 Acinetobacter sp. UBA6720 | reverse complement strand
GATTTATTCACACTACCACCCAACACCATTTCAACCACTTCCATGGTCGCTGGATCGGTCACACGCATGCCATCAATACGGTCAGACTCACGTCCCAACTGCTTTAAAAACGAGTCGACTTGTGGACCTCCGCCATGGACTACAATTGGGTTCAATCCAACGGTTTTTAACAAAACGATATCACGTGCAAACGAGCTCTCAAGCTCAGGATCGGTCATTGCATTGCCACCATACTTTACAACTAGCGTTTTTCCAGCAAAACGTTGAATGTACGGCAAAGCTTCAGTCAGAACCTGTGCTTTGTCGAGGCCAGTATGTTGATGTGGCATGTGCCTCTCCTTAATGGGCGTCTAATATGTCTTGTGCAATCTGCGGATAATCTGCCGTCAGCATGTGCACAAAGCTATGGCGAATTTGATTGAGCCGCTGATCACTGTCCGCGTCGAAACGCACGGTAAAATACTCGCCCGTATTCGATGCTCGAATAATGCCAAATCCGTCCTCAAAATCAAGTCTTACACCATCAATTTTACTAATTTCTGCTTGAAAGTGCTGACTTTGTTTTTCTACATTCGCTAAAACCAGCGCAGGTGAAATTTGATGGGTACTGATATAAATATCTTCAGTACTCGAACGTTCTGGGTAATCTGCCAGAGCTTCTGATAAAGTTAGCTGATGTAAGTTTAAATATTCCAATACTCGTAGTGCAGCATACAAACCATCGTCATAACCGAAACCACGCCCATCATTAAACACATAATGCCCAGCATACTCACCGCCAAAGATAGCTTGTCCTTTAGACTGCGCCAAATACTTACGTAGAAATGAACTACCTGTGCGAATCATTTTGGGAGTTCCCTGATGAGCCAGTACTGTGTTGCGAACCATCGTGGAACATTTCACATCGAAAACGACTTCATGCTCGGGATGTTGAGACAAACACATTTGCGCAAACAGTGACAGTAACCGATCAGCTGAAATAATCACTCCGTTTTCATCAATTAAAACAACACGGTCTCCATCTCCATCAAAGGCAATACCGATATCCGCATGCTGCTGTTGCACGGCGTGGCGTAGCAGTTCTAGATGTTTGGCTTGAGATGGATCAGGGGCATGTTCAGGAAATTCACCATTGGCCTCACAGCGTAAAGGGTGAACCACACAACCTAACTTTTTTAGAACCAAGACTGCACAGCGCCCCGCAGATCCGTGTAGCCCATCTACCACCACCTTAAATGGTCGAGCTTGGGGCTGCAGTTGGATATCACTCAATAATGCATCTTGATAAGCTAAACAATATTCAGGCACGACCTCATGTGGCAACATCTGCCAGTTCATTTCTGCATGACGATCCAAGCACGCATTTGTATCGTATGCCACTTGCTGAATTGTTTCAGGTAAAGGAGGTTCACTCTGCACAATCCATTTAATACCATTATCCGACTTCGGGTTATGGCTGGCTGTCACCATAATGCCATTGCCGTCAAACTGACGCGCTGCAAAATACAATACAGGGCTGGCGCAACAGCCTATATCATGTGCTTCTAGCCCCTGTTTAATACATTCTTGATAAATAATTTCTGCAAATGCGGGACTGCTTAGCCTAGCATCATAACCAATCGCTAAACGGGTTTGGCCAGCATTTAAATATTGCATCGCTAGCGCCTGCGCAATGGCACGAATCAACTCAGCACTCATGACATCCAATTTGCCACGAATATCATAGGCGCGGAAAATATGTGCAGGGAAATTCGGCTGATAATGCATAGTTCTAACTTCTAATCTGTTCATTTCGAGCAGCTCATTTTCAACTGCCCTTGTTTTTATGGCTTTGTGCTTTTTTTAATTTTACTCAGGATTCAAAAACGAGGTGTAACTTTTTATGAACTAAAAATGAGCACTCAGCATAGAAACAATAAAAGCCCCTCAGATGAGAGGCTTTTTTACATTTTCACGGACCGTTTAGTTTTGACCTGTATGTCCAAAACCACCTGCACCGCGTTCTGTCGCTTCAAATTCTTCTACAATATCAAACTGTGCCTGCATCACAGGTACAAGTACATACTGTGCAAGTCGCTCGCCTGGTTCTAAACTGAATGCCGTTTGACTACGGTTCCAAACTGAAACCATCAATTCACCTTGGTAGTCCGAATCAATTAAACCCACCAAGTTACCTAAAACAATACCGTGTTTATGACCTAAACCTGAACGCGGTAAAATTAAACCTGCAAAATGTGGATCTTCAATATAAATAGATAAACCCGTTTTGACCAAAACCGTTTGTCCCGGTTCAATGACGGTCGCAACATCTACACATGCACGAAGGTCTAAACCTGCTGAACCCGTTGTCGCATAAGTTGGCATTGGCCATTCATTGCCTAAACGTGAATCCAACACTTTAACCTGAACTTTCATTCTATTCTTCCTCGTACAATAAATTTCAAAAATAAAAAAATTAGCGTTTAATCAACGCACGTAAATTGTCTAAATAGTGCTGCGCTTGTAATTTCGGATCGACATTGCCCGCCAGTTTCTTTTTCCGTCCTAGCCATTCCAACTCATCTTGCGGCAACTCATCCAAGAAACGACTTGGTGTCATTTGCTTCATCTGCCCGCCCGCTTTGCGTTGTTCTGCCAGCGTAATGGTTAAACCCTGACGCGCACGAGTAATACCCACGTACATCAGGCGACGCTCTTCCTCAACCGTATCTGCGGCAATCGAGTTTTTATGCGGCAGCAATTCTTCCTCAAGACCAATCAGATAGACATATGGAAACTCAAGACCTTTGGATGCATGTAACGTCAACAAGTTTACTTTGTCGGTGTCTTCTTCTTCTTGTTGCTGCTCTAACATATCCAGCAACACCATTTTACGAATCACACTTTCAATGTTTTTCTCATCAACATCTTCAGCACGGTTAATCAAACTTTGAATACTGCTATACAGTACTTCAATATTATCTAGCTTGGTTTTTTCCTGTGCAGGCGTCGCCGCAGACTCTTTGACATAGTCGATATAACCCGCTTCAACCATCATCTTGCGGATAATCGGCACTGGTTCATCATCCTCAAGCAACTCACGAGTAAAGGTGGTAATGAAGTCTGCAAACTCCGCCAACTGCGTGGTGGCTTTTTTAGGAATCACCATGGTGAGACGCTGATCACCCGCTGCTGAAAGCAAAGACAAATGATTTTCTTGAGCAAATAAACCCAGTTTTTCTAAAGTCACAGGGCCAATGGCGCGTTTAGGCGTATTGATGATCCGTAAAAATGCACTGTCATCTTCTGGGTTAATAATGACACGCAAATAACTCATCACGTCTTTGATTTCAGCACGCGCAAAGAACGACTGACCGCCTGATAACTTATATGGAATTTGCATCTGACGCAGTTGTGTTTCTAGTGCACGTGCTTGGAAATTACCGCGGTATAAAATGGCATAATCTTTCCAATTTTTGCCATTCATCAATTTATGCGTAATCAAGTCTTTCACCACGCGCTCTGACTCATCGTCATCATTGCGACACGTAATCACGCGAATGACTTCACCATGGCCTTTATCTGACCACAGTTTTTTATCAAAAATATGTGGATTATTACCAATCACGGTATTGGCCGCTTTTAAAATGCGACTGGTCGAACGATAGTTCTGCTCCAGTTTAATCACTTTTAAATTGTGAAAGTCTTCTTTGAGCAAAGCCATGTTTTCAGGCTTAGCCCCACGCCATGCATAGATGGATTGGTCATCATCGCCCACTGCGGTGAACTGCCCCATCACCCCCACTAGCAATTTCACCAAAATATACTGTGCAGTGTTGGTGTCTTGATACTCATCGACCAATAAATAGCGAATGCGATTTTGCCAGCGTTCACGAACTTCTGCATTTTCCTGTAAAAGACGCGTCGGCATCACAATCAAGTCATCAAAATCGACCGCATTATAAGCACGTAAATTACGTTCATACAGTTGATACAAATGCGCAAACTGAACATCTTCAGCAGTTTCACAAGTGATGTGTGCTTGCTCAGGTGGAATCAGATCGTTTTTCCAATCTGAAATCATCTTCATGGCTTTCGCAATCAGCTCTTTACTTTCCGCACCAGATAAATTGTCACGGTGCATCAAGTCCATCAAAATACGCTTACAGTCGTCTGCATCTAAAATAGAAAAATTATTTTTTAATGGTGTGTGTTTTAACTCTAAACGCAACATGTTTAGACCGAAGGTATGGAAAGTCGAAACTGAAAGGCCTTTTGCCTCTTCGCGTGAAAGTAATTTAGTGACACGTTCTTTCATTTCGCGTGCTGCTTTATTGGTAAACGTCATCGCTGTGATGCGATATGCTGGAATGCCGCAGTGTTTCACCAAGTAAGCAACCTTACGGGTAATCACCGAAGTTTTACCTGAACCAGCCCCTGCAAGTACTAACAAGGGTCCTTGAGTATATTTCATGGCTTCAAGTTGCTTGTCATTTAACTGACTTGCCAGTGACATAGTCTTTCCTCTATTTCATTCCGAGCTCGATTATAGTCATCTCCACTCAAGATGCATAATGCAAATTCACATTTTAATCGTCATAAAAAAACCACCCGAAGGTGGTTTTTCAGTCTTCAATAAAAATTATTGAATTGCGTAGATGCTGATTTCTACACGACGGTTTTGCTCACGGCCTTCAGCAGTTGCGTTAGACGCGATTGGGTTTGCTGAACCTTGACCTTGCGCATTAATACGTGTTGTAGAAACACCTTGAGATGCCAAGTAGCTTGCTACAGATTGCGCACGCGCTTGAGACAGCGGAATGTTGATTGAGTCATTACCTGTACTGTCGGTATAACCTGTTACAAGAATACCGCTCTTGTTATCTTCAGTTAAAGTTTGCGCAACTTTGTTCAACGTTGAATAGAAGTTTGGCTTGATGTTCGATTTGTTGGTATCAAACGTAATGTTACCCGGCATGATTAAACCTACAGAGCCATCTGGATTACGGTTAACTTCTACACCAGTACCCGCCATTTGTTGACGAAGTTTTTTCTCTTTATTGTCAAGGTAAACGCCCGTTGCACCACCTAATACAGCACCAATCGCTGCAGCACGGTTGTTTTGACGGCTACTATTCGCATTACCTTTAGAAATACCATAACCCGCAGCAGCACCAATTAAAGTACCTAAAGCAGCTTTATCGTATTCTACACCACCAATGTTATTGCCAGTGCTTTGACAACCTGTAAGAACCATTGCCCCAACGACTGCGGAAATTGCTAGTGCACGCATCGCATGCCTCCTTCTTTGTGTGTTTTGTTTATAGAACAAATATTGTCGTAAAACGATAAACTAGACCATTGATTTTTTGTTAATAATAAAGCCTTTATTTACAATATGTAATAAAAAATTTCCTTTTCAAGGCTTTCTTCGTCACATTTCCTACACAGTTAATGTTTGGTGCTTTTCTATTTGATCATCCCGTACTATATTGACCTTTAGAAAATAGAACGAGTTGTAAAACACATTAGATTTCAGGGTTTATTTTTATGTCATCGCCAAACCAAAAACAACCTTTATTAAAAAAAATCACACGTGGTTTAACTGTTGGTTCAGTCATTACAGGAAGTACTTTTTTTCACGGCCCACCCGTACTGGCACTTGGTCTCACAAAACTGTTTAAACAATCAAAAAAAGTAGATGAAACCAATATTCAAATTACCAACAGCTGGCTAGGAGTGAACAATTATTTAATTGATCATATTTTACCTGATACCCAATGGGATATTTCAGTCGATGAAGATCTTGAGCTAAGTATGCAAGGTCGTTATCTCATGACCTGTAACCACCAAAGTTGGGTCGATACCACAGTCAATCAGTACTTCGGCTTAACCCGTATGCCCCTCACTCGCTTCTTTACCAAGTGGGAACTTATTTTTATTCCATTTGTCGGACAAGCCTTTAAAATTCTAGGTTTTCCAATGATGAAAAGGCATAGTAAAGAACAAATTGCGAAAAATCCTGCTTTAAAAACACGCGATATGATTGAAGCGCGCAAGTCTTGTGAACAATTACTGAGTCAACCATTTACCCTATTAAATTATTTGGAAGGTACACGCTTTACCCAAGAAAAACATGACCAGCAACAATCCCCTTATCAACATTTGCTCAAACCCAAAGCAGGCGGTTTAGCTTTGGCCTTAGGGATTTTGGGTAAGGAGATTGATGCGTTGGTGGACATGACCATTGTCTATCCCGATGGTGTGCCTGGCTATAGTGAATTTTGGCTTGGCGAAGTCCCACGGATTGCAGTTAATTTGCGTAAAATTGACATCCCTGCGTGGGTACTTTCTGGAAACTATGAAGACGATGCTCGCTTTCGTGAACAGTTTCAACAATGGGTTGACCAACTTTGGGCTGAGAAAGACCAATTGATTGAACAAATGAAAACCAAATATTCACCTTCCCACTCAACCCAGTAAGGGTCTATGCATGATGCAGAATAACCAAGCCAAAAAATCAAAATATCATCAGGTCGATCCACAAAGTTTGTATTTCAAACTATTTTTGATCTATGACATTTTTATGGTGTTTCTCATCATTTTTAACTTGTTTTGCTTGTGCGCTAATTTTTTTATCATGAGCAATATTGGTGGATGGTTTTTCCATGCCATTCATCTTGAAAATGTTTTAGCATTTTATCGCGAACATTTGCATCCGTGGGTCATTACCACCGAGGCTTGGTTTATTCTGTTCTTGATTGCTGAATTACTGGTACGTTGGGGTATTGCTATTATTTATAGGCACCATCGTCGCTGGTTTTTCTTCCCTTTCATCCATTGGTACGAAATTTTAGCCATTATTCCTCATTTACGCTTTTTAAGGTTATTCCGCGCGGGAGTGATTGCTTTTCGCCTGCATGAATTAGGCTATAACGTCATTCCTCAATCGGTACAAGCTAAGGGCAAATTTTACTACCGCGTGGTGATGGAGGAACTGTCTGACCGCGTCGTGATTACCGTATTGGATGGGGTTAAGCACGAATTAAATACCAGCTCGACCCATAAAAAAATTATCCATGACCTTGTCGATCATCATCGGACTTTATTTGCACAAGCATTGGCCGAAATTCTACAAGAATCTCTCGCGACTGAACTGAAACAGCGTCAGTATTTTATTGCACAAAATGTCGGTCTGATTGTGAACCGTGCGATTGAAGATACCCCCGAACTCACCCAATTACTGCGTTTAATTCCAATTGTGGGAGGACGAATTGAACAGCAAATTCAAAGTATCGGGCAACGTCTCGGTGAAAATATCACTCAAGGCTTATTAGAACCGATGGTTACGGGAAACCCAGCACAACCCAATGCGACCTACCGCTTAATTGCGGAAAAGGTCAGTGATTTAAAAATTGACAATCAGTCATTGGAGCAATTGGTTGAGTCTGTGGTCTATGAAAGTTTGGATGCAATTCGTAAGCAAGTTAAAGTGAAACAATGGCTAGAAGAGCTAGAAAAAGATGATCAAGCCAAAGAATAAGCATTAAGCTAAAAATATTACAAACGTAGCTAGTGCAATCCTTCATTTTGTTCTAGGATTTGCTCTATTTACAACATCACTTCTTTAGTAAAAAATAAATCTGAGAAGTCTTAAGGAAAAATTATGGCTGATATCCGGATAACCGGCAGAATGGTCAATGCAATTCGCATTACCCTTGACACCAATGATCATGATGCAATCCGACAGCAGTTAACTAAAACATTACAAAGTGCATCAACTGCTGGAGCTTTGGTGGTTCTAGAAAGTACTGTTGAGCAAGAGTTAATTTCGCTCATCCAATTACTGCTTGATCTGGATGTTCAACCAATGGCCGTACAAGATGGGATTTTGGCTGAACAAGCACGTGCCATTCAGTTCCCCGTAATTCCAGCCCAAGGTCATGCGGTAGGTGCACAGTTACAAGAAGTTAAAGCAACCAAAGAGCAAGTGGTTGAAGCCCCTGCTCCTGTTGCCACACCGTCTGCCAATGCTCCAGTTGCGGCAGCCTCTGTGATTCGTCATGCGACCTCATACCATGACGAAATTTTACGTACGGGTCAGTGCTTGGTCCAAAATCAAGGCGATATCATTATTACCGCGGGCATTAACAGTGGCTCGGAAGTAATTGCTTCAGGAAATATACATATTTATGGCAGTGCTCGTGGTAGAGTCATTGCCGGCGCGGGTGGAAACACTGCTGCACGTATCTTTTGCCATGCTTTAGAAGCTGAGTTGGTTTCAATTGCAGGAACCTATTGTGTCGCAGATGATATTCCAGCGCAGCATTTAAAACGCCCAACACATATTTACTTAAATGATCAACAAGAGCTTGTATTTGAAGCGCTTGAATTTTAATGTATAAATAAACACCAAAAGCCCCAAATGATAAATAAGGGGATTTAAACCATAACAGGAGTGGATTCGGTGGCGAAAATTGTTGTCGTAACATCAGGCAAAGGTGGCGTAGGCAAAACTACGACAAG
>NZ_DKIK01000198.1:0-5619 GCF_002454215.1 Acinetobacter sp. UBA6720 | reverse complement strand
AACAGGTTTAGCCCTACGTGGTCACAAAACTGTTGTGATCGATTTTGACGTAGGTTTACGTAACCTTGATTTGATCATGGGTTGTGAACGCCGCGTTGTCTATGATTTTGTCAATGTCTTAAATAACGAAGCTCGATTACAACAAGCGCTTATCCGCGATAAAGATATCGAGAACTTATATATTTTACCTGCGTCGCAAACCCGTGATAAAGATGCCTTAACTGATGAAGGCGTAGCGCGTGTTATGGATGAGTTGTCACAAGAGTTTGACTACATTATTTGTGACTCACCCGCAGGGATCGAGCGTGGTGCGATTTTAGCAATGTACCATGCCGATGAAGCAATTATTGTGACAAACCCTGAAATTTCATCTGTACGTGACTCAGACCGTATTATTGGGATGCTCGATAGCAAAACCAAGAAAGTGGAAATGAACGAAGGTCGTATTCGTAAACACTTGTGTATCACACGTTTCAACCCTGAGCGCGCAGATAAACAAGAAATGTTAACTATTGACGACATTTCTAAAGATATTTTACGTGTGCCGACTTTGGGTGTTATTCCTGAATGTAAGAGCGTTTTACAAGCATCGAACGAAGGTAAACCAGTGATTCTCTTCACTGAAGAATCAGCAGGCCAAGCCTATGATGACCTTGTAGCACGTTTCTTAGGTGAAGAACGTCCTTATCGTCACATTACCGTGAAGCCTAAAGGTTGGTTAGCACGATTATTTGGAGCGTAGACATGGCAGGATTTTGGAGTAAGCTTTTTAGTAATGATGAAAAACCGTCTAGTGCACAAACAGCAAAAGATCGTTTGAAAGTTATCGTAGCGTCTGAAAGTGGTTTAGGTAAACGTCTTAGCCAAGAAAAAATCGACCAAATGAAGAAAGAAATCATGCAAGTAGTGAATCGCTATGTTCGCGGTGTAGATGAACAGCACATTCAAATGGCTGTTCGTTCTGAAGCGAATATTGAAATGCTTGAAATGAATATCAATTTGCCTGAAGAACGTTAATCTGATTTTTGATTAGTCAAGCAAATTGAATCAAGGCAGAATATGCGCAGACACAAAAAAAGTATTTTTTGTCTCCCATATTTTGCCTTTTTTAATGATTAAACCAGCAAGGAGATTGCTATGGCATTATCTCAGCCAGCAACGTTCAATGAAGAATGGTCAGATGAGCGTGTATTTGCCTATTTAACTCAGCTTCCTCCTGAAGGTGTGAATGGCGACTTTCATGTGTTGTACCATGCATTTAAACACATGCGCCCAAGTGATTATGAGCGTCTGCTCACCCAATTTAAAACGGATGGTCGCGATATTAACGCAACCAATCCAGAAGGTCAGCGCATTCATGACGTGATTGCCGCTTATCCACGTCAAGCGGCACCATTTTTAGAGGTCTTGGCTAAATTTGCCTAACTCTTCAAAAACAGCCATTTTAAAATGCCAGTTCAGCACAATGGAACTGGCATTTTTTTATACATGCAAAAACCACATCCACAGTGGAAAAGTCAGACCAAAACAAATGGTTTGTAAACTAATCACAGCAGCCATGAGCTGACTGTCACCTTGGAAGTATTTAGTGAGGACATAGGCTGCTGATGCCGTTGGGAGCGAGAAAAATACCACTACAATCATGGTTTCAAATGAGGCTAAACCCATTAAACGACAGCCAAAATAAGCCAGAATCGGCACAAGGATTAAACGCCCGAAGGTATTTAAAATCAAAGCACGCCCAGCATGCCTCAACGCATTAAACTGTAATGCCGCACCAACACACAATAAACCAAGTGGAAGGCTCATTCCCGCCACCAGTTTTAAGGATTGACTAATGCTTTCAGCTAAGTGCATACCTGAGAAATTAAACATAATCCCCACGATACACGCCAAAATTAGTGGATTCTTCGCAACCGACCACGCAATGTTTTTATAAGACAGCCCCTGCCCTTGAGAAAAACTCAGTACCGACAGTACATTCACCAAAGGAATCACAAAGGCAATAATCATGGCAAAGACTTGCATCCCTGCAGCACCAAAAATCAGTGCCATACTGGTCAAGCCAATATAGGTATTGAAACGAATCTGGCTTTGTAAATACACACCAAACTGAGCGACAGGAAAGTGAAAGATTGCTTTAAGTATCCACAGAACTAAACTAATCAGCAAAGTCACTGCAAAAACAACCGCTAGCGGAGGCAGAACTTGTCCGATATCAAAATGAACTGTAGCTAAACTTGTAAAAAGTAGAACAGGAAATAGAATCCAATAGTTTAGCCTTTCAGCACCTTGCCAAAATTCCACCGTTAAAAAGCGATAACGCTTTAATACATATCCCATTGCGATCAGTACCACCAATGGAATTAATGCATCAATAATTTGCATGACTATGCCTAAACTGAATGATTAAGAAAAAGCCTGCTATCCGCAGGCTGACTTTTCTAAACTAAAATTTCTCGTTTACCGTTCGCACCTTGTGCGCTTACGATTCCGTTTTCTTCCATTTGGTCAACAATCCGTGCCGCGCGGTTATAACCCAAACTAAATTTACGTTGTAGCGAAGATACCGAAACTTTGCGTGTTTCCAATACAAAGGACACACACTGATCATAAAGCGCATCACGGTTTGGATCACCATCACCATCTTCAAAGCCACGAGAACTTGGCTCTTCATCAAATGGCGTCAAAATTTCATCGACATAGTCTGGTGAGCCGCGTTCACGCCACGCATCACAAATGCGGTTCACTTCGTCATCGGCAATAAAGGCACCATGTACACGTTCAGGCTCAATTTTACCTGGCCCTAAAAACAACATATCACCATGACCGAGTAAATCTTCTGCACCACCCGCATCCAAAATCGTACGTGAGTCAATTTTTGAGTTCACACGCAAAGCCACACGTGTTGGAATATTAGCTTTAATTAAACCTGTAATCACATCCACCGATGGACGCTGTGTTGCAAGCAATAAGTGAATCCCTGCGGCACGTGATTTTTGCGCCAAACGAGTAATCATTTCTTCTGCTTTTTTTCCGACCTGCATAATCATGTCAGCAAACTCATCGGCCACAATCACAATCGAAGGTAAGGGTTGTAAACGTGGTGCTCGCTCACCTGCAACAGAGTCGCTGGCTTTCCATGTCGGATCAATCAGGTCTTCACCATTAGCAATAGCCTCTTCCACCTTACGGTTGTAGTCTGCAAGCTTACGGATCTTTAAGAAAGACATCAGCTTATAACGACGTTCCATTTCATTCACACACCAATTCAAGGCACTGACCGCATCTTTCATATCAGTCACAACTGGGGTAAGTAAATGTGGGATATCGTTATAGTTTGCAAGCTCTAACTGTTTTGGATCAATCAGAATCAGGCGCAGTTGCTCTGGCTTATATTTTAACAGCATCGACAAAATCATCGAGTTCACTGCAACGGACTTACCTGAACCTGTAGTTCCCGCAACTAACATATGCGGTGCTTTGCCCAGATCAGTAATCACAGGATTACCTGAAATGTCTTTACCCATTGCCATAGACAGTAAGCCAGCAGGATCTTCAAAGGCTGGGGTTTTTAACAATTCAATCAAACGCACCATTTCACGGCTGCTATTTGGTACTTCAATCCCAATATACGGTTTACCCGGAATAACTTCGACCACACGTACGGAAGCCATGGACATTGAACGTGCCAAATCTCGCGAGATATTGGTGACTTTAGAGGCTTTTACACCTGGAGCCAAATCTAACTCAAATCGAGTTACCACAGGTCCTGGTTGCGCCTCAACCACTTTAGCTTTGACATTAAATTCTTGTAGCTTAATTTCAAGCAATTCAGATAATCGGGCTAACTGTTCCGCGGTGAAATTGACTTTTTTATTCAGATCAACTTCATCGAGCAAATCTAACCCCGGGAGTGGTGATAGATCACGACGACGTTCGACCACTTGCATTGCCAAAGACATCGGACGACCAGAGGCATCCGTCAGTGGCGCATCAAAATCAAACTCGTCTTCATCCTGCGGTTTGCCTGCAGTATCTTGCCATGCTTCAATAAATGCTTCTTTAGATAAAACTTCTTTGACCGCAGCAGGTGTAGCATGAGTGCTCACCGTATTTTGATGTTGAATCGGGGCATGGACAAAGGCTGAAGACTGAGCATAACTGCTAGTGGTGCGCACTTCTGGTGAAGCCTCTTTACGCTCTTCCCAGTCTTCAGCTAAGAAGTCATCAATATCATCCAATGTATCTAATGGGGCTATTTGTCCAGTCTGGATTGACCGTTGTGATGCTGCCTGAGTCACAGCAGTACTTATTGTTGCCACTGCAACAGGATCTTCAACGACATGTAAATGAGACACAGGTTCAGGCATATTGAATGGGCTATGAACATCCGTTGCTGTTTTGCCGTTAGGTACGGCAGCAAGCAACTCATCAAAGATTTCATCATCATCCCAATCGACATTTTTCTTCTGCGCAGGAGCATTGTCTTGGAAGTAATTTGGATCAGCAATGGGTGCTGTATGATCTTGCACCACTGCTTGAAAATGTTGTTCTGGGCTAAATGGGCGATCTTCTTCGGCAGCACGAAGTAAAGCATCAATATCATTTTTATGACGTTGATCCTCACCTGAGTTTAATGCTCGCCAAACCTCACCTGTCGCCACGACACGTTGGCTGTCTTGTTCTAATTGATGTGCTTTTTCAAGGGTTCGCTCAAGCTCTGCCTCATCATCAGCATCAAGTACTTGTTCTTGGACACGGTGTTCTTTCGCAACCATATCATTAAACAAATGCTCTGCTGAATAGTCGCGCTGAGGTACTTTCACCGATGCCTCTTGCACAGCTGGCGCCTCTGCCAATTCCGTTGCATCAATACCCTTTTTCGGTGCTGTTGCAATCACTTCTTTTTTTACACTTGGCGCCGTCCGATCAAAGGCAGACTCGCTTTCAGGCACGTTACGATAAAATAGATCTTGTAAATAAGCTGGGGTTGCCTTAAGTGTAGCGAAAGTACGATTCCATTTAATCCCAAAAGCCAAGGTTAGCAAAACTAAAGTAAAAACAACCAAAAATAAAGTTGCACCATAAATACTTAAAATTTGCGACAAACTTTGTCCAAGTTCATAGCCAATAATCCCGCCCGAGGCATTATCTAAAGTATCTGCGGGAACTTGCCAAAACAAGAACAGTAAGCTGGCCGTTGCAAGCAAAATAAAAAACTGGGCAGCATAACGAAATGGGCGGTTTAAAAAGCTATGTGGCCACCAGACTTGAATGGCTTCAATAAACAAAAACACAGGAATAAGTAAACTTGCCCACCCCAAAAAGCCGAACAACAAATCAGCAATCCATGCCCCTGCAACACCACTGGCATTCGAAACTTGCAAGGTATCACTTGATATATGCATCCAGCCCGGATCAAATGGGGTATAGGTCACGGTAGCAAGGAACAAATAAATGCCAAACGAGACTAAAAATAATGTCATTAATAAGCGCTGTGCATAAGCACCCGACACCTCAGTCATATACTGTCCTGTAACAAATTCTTCATTAATGTTTTTGTTCGAAACCTAAAGCAAAAGTTTCACAATAAACGTCATATTATGCACCTCTTCT
>NZ_DKIK01000013.1:0-3245 GCF_002454215.1 Acinetobacter sp. UBA6720 | reverse complement strand
TCCATCCCCTCCTCTGCATGCACCTCAAATTTGGCATTGGCGAAACCCTTCCTTACGGTAAAGTCTAATGATTCTATGAATACACCTAACTTTTTCAACTAACTACAAATGTGTTGCACTTGGGATTTGAATCTGCGACTTTAAAAAATATTCATCTTAAATTTTATACTTATTTTACGCAAAATTTACGATAATTTTATTATATATCAATAAATTAAACCATAACATACATTACTTCAATGACTACTAATTTAAAGTGTTATGAAAAAATTATACCATCTACTTTTTAGCCTTATACCGCTCTATTCAAGTTATGCTTTTGCTACTGGAGATGAAAGCTCTCCCGCTTTAAGCTTTTCAGGTAATGTATCATTGGCCAGCGACTACCGCTGGCGCGGCCAAACGCAAACCCAGAATGATCCGGCCTTGCAGGGAAACTTTGTTTTAAGCCATGCTTCAGGATTTTATCTTGCTGCATTTGCATCGAATGTTGATTTTGATGACGAAGTAAATTTAGAACTGGATCCCCAGATCGGCTATACAGCGCCAATCGCGCTAGGTTCAATCCATCCTGCAGTTGATCTTGGCATGCTGCGCTACAATTACATCGGCAACAGCGATTTAAATTATAATGAATACTATTTCAAAATGATCTTTAATGCGTTGCTGCATCAGAACGATAGCTTTACACCAAGCATAAGCTATACCTATAACTATGGCGGCAAAGCTGCCAGTGACAGTATAGGTAAAGATATCTCAAATTGGTATTTTAATGTCTTATATGCTACACCGATTGCTCAAACTAATTTTGGCACAAATGTTAGCTTAGGTTATTCCAAAGCAAATCAGGACATTTATGGTTCTGAAGCAAAAGACCATTTTTTTGATTGGAAAATTGGTGCAACTTACCGCTATAAGCCAATGGGAATAAATGCAGAATTAGCAGCGGTTGGTAGTAATTTAAAAACCAAAGACTTTACAAGTCAAAATAAAAAAGGGGTAAAAACTGAAGCAGTATTCACCCTGACTAAATCTTTTTAAAAGTTAAATGCCAATAGTATCAGCAATACTATTGGCATAATTATTTTACTTGAGTGATTTCAATATATGATCTATCTCACTTCGATTAAAACCTCTTTCTTTAAAAATAGTATGAATTATTTTTTTCATACTTTTTGACGCATACTGGTATTTCTTTACTAAAATGTCAGAATCAATTTCCTGTAAACTATACTTCAAATATAATTCTTCATTGAGCTTCTGATTTCTAGCATCATCTTCATTATTTATCGTGTTATACATTTTTAAGCAGTTAAATATCCCAATGTTGTTCGATCAAAGTAATTTGGCTGTACATATACTGATGCTCAGCACGTTTAACTGCACACCATAATTCCATAAATCTTTTGCCGAGATATTTTTGCAAAACAGTATTCCGGTGAAAAAATGTTAAAGCATCCAGCTGATTCGTACTTAAAAAGTGCGGCTGATGTTTATTTTTTATCTGAGTGGCTTGCTGTGGAATTTCTAGATTCTGTGTCAACCCATGCAGTGTGCCGATCAAAATCAGGGCTGCAGTTAAATAAGGATTGCAATCCGCACCTGCAACACGATATTCCAAGCGTTGATTTTCATTGTCCGAACGTGGTATGCGAATGGCCACATTGCGGTTATTCACGCCCCAATTAGCTTCTAAGGGCACATGGTTTCCAGCTTTAAACCGGCGGAATGAGTTTACATTCGGGGCAAGCACCGCCATGGACGGCGGCAGCAAGACTATCAGCCCGCTGATCGCCTTTAATAATTGCCGTGACGGTAAAGGATTCTGCTTCATGCTGAAAATATTCTGCTGGTCTTGATTTAACAAACTCATGTGAAAGTGCATGCCGCTGCCCGCTTTATTCAGATCAGGCTTAGCCAAAAAGCTTGCATGTAACCCATGTTCTACAGCGACTTGCTTAATGGTGCGCTTTAGCATCATGATCTGATCGCATAGCTTCAAAATATCACCGCTATGCTGAATATTAATTTCGTATTGCCCGGAAGATGATTCCGAGACTAAGCCTGTAATCTGAATCCCCTGCAAAAGGGCAATCCGTTCAATTTCATCCAGAACGTCTTGATATTTATCTTGCGCATTCACATCAAAACATTGATTTAAATAAATCTGATTGGAGCCAGATTTTTCATTGCTGTCAAATAAATAAAACTCCAATTCTGCGGCCATGCAAGGATAAAAGTTTTGATCATGCAGCGCTCTTAAACTTTTTTTTAAAATATTGCGCGGTTCAACTTCGCAATCTTGATGATTGTCATCTTTCATGGTTAGGAATAACTGTGCATTGGACTCTGGATTTAAAGCGCAGGGCTGCAGGCTTCCCAATATAGGTTTACATAAATAATCCGGCTCACCGATCGATTTTCCTAAACCCGATTCTTCAATCACTTCTCCATCAAGACTCATGGCATAAATAGACATTGGGAAATAACAGCCTTGTGCAATATTTTTTAGACCGACAATATCTATGCGCTTGCCGCGGACATGACCATTCAGATCGTGCAGGCAAATCTCAACATGACGGGTATTGGGATAGCGCTGCAGATAGTTTTCGATTTCTTCTGAAAATAGAATATCTTCAATATCGCAGCATTGACGCGCAGATGGCATGGATTCAGGGACCGCTTCTTCGTCAGCTATATTATGTCTAGCCATGAGTAAATTACTCATTATTTTGTCCTGTTAAATATTAACAATGATCAAAATAAAACAAGTTCTACCGAATGTAACGTAAATAAACCGTAAAAAAGCACCCAACTAATATGATTATTTTTTAAACTATTAAAACCACGAAAAAGCTAATTTAAAATAAGTTAAAACATAAAAATAACAATAGATCTCTTTCATAAATCAAAAAACGATCTTCTTTTTGGTTAATATTTGCACTCCGGATTTCTTAGCATTCGTGCATAATCTGCGGATGAAATACATCGATTCAAACAAGCTTTCTGATCCTCAGTTCAAGCGATACACAGGCATCTCATGGTCAACTTTCTATTTGATGGTTGAGCAATTGCAGAAGCATGTCTCTGCCAAAGACAGACCGCCCAAGTTAAGCCTGGAGGATCAGGTTCTGCTCTGTCTGAGCTATTGGCGGGAATACCGAACCTTATTTCACGTTGCGACGAGTTACGGGGTTTCAGAGCCCACAGCCTCAAGAATTGTCCGTCATGTTGAAGACTGCCTG
>NZ_DKIK01000110.1:0-4898 GCF_002454215.1 Acinetobacter sp. UBA6720 | reverse complement strand
AGTATTACTTTCGCAAGAACATGCACCACCCAACGTGTCATGACGACCACAGTTATCATCATGAATGACTGCAATTAACCGTCCAAAGTTACTGTATAAATATGTGCCTTTTTCTAAATAGATATATTGATTCATGGCAAGCGTATCTGTAGCGCTATAACGCTCTTCAGGATTTTCTGCTGAGATAAACAACGTATCAACAGCTTGGTTGCCCTCTAAATCGATAATCCGAAAGTATTGACCTTTTTTGACTTCGCACATCCATGCTTCACCCGCAGGACAAACTTCACTTAATGTAGCTTTTTCAAAAGTATGTAAGACCGTCATGATGCTTCTCCTATAGCTTAATATGCTGAACTCAATGCGTAGTAACGTGCGTTGTTTTGAAAAGCACGTTGATTTTGTGAACAGGCATCACGACAAATATCATGGTCGGCTAAAGAGTTGGCTTTATACAAAGACAATTGAATATCGCTTGGTTGATAGAGCGATCTGTTATCTAAACCATGTGGAGCAGCAGAAAGGAAAACCAGACAATCCATTTCAAAACGTAATTCAATGATTTGGCTGGTATTGTCTGATTGGGTATAGCTTAGTGCACCTTGATCATTGGGACTCACTTTTGAGAAAAGGTTTACGGTTGCACTTAAATCAGTTTGTGACAGTGAAAATTTCGCCATCTCTACCAATAAGCCATCGACACCGTTTTGGTACATTTCATTTCGTGCATCTTGAAAACGACGTTGACCAAATTGTTTGCTGATTTGCTCAGGACGACTCGCCCCACAGAAAGTATCATTCCAACCATGGTCATCTTTAACTATAGATGCCATGACACGCCCTAAATCTGAATATAAAACATTGCCCGTCGTTAAAAATGCAGTATGTTGTCCTTTTAAGGTGTCTGGCATGTTGTAACGTTCGAGTTTATCTTCAGCATTCACACAAAACAGTGAAACATTGGCGTTTGAAGCCAGAGCTTTAAACTGAAGAACGCTCCCTTTCTGAACTCGTCCAGACCAATGATGACCACCTGGTAGTTTTTCAGTCCAAAGACTCTGATTATTATGATATTCGCCCATTCGCATGACCTCTTATAAGGTTTAAGTCCAACCTCCCGGGCTTTTATCCCTCCGTGTAGTTCTTGCGAACCGTGAACTCTCGGTCTCAGTCATAGTCAACTTTTATCCGTTGGCTATCGGAACCCTAGATCACTTTATGATGGAACTAATAAAGCAAATGGCATGCCAGTTTGGTAATACGATTTTTTAATTTCGTCACACTTTTTTGACTCAAAACAAGGCATTTTTATTTTTATGCACTGTGATCAGTCAAAATCAGTGCACTAGTGTTTATTTCTGAGGCTTTACTGGAAAACATAAAAAGGGCTTTATTTCCTTCAGCACAAACATACTTTGCATTTCTTTGATTCCGGGCAATCTTCGAATGGTCGTCATTGAAAATTCAGCATAGGTATCGAGATCTGGTGATACGACTTGCAACAAAAAGTCTGCATCGCCTCCAATGCTATAACATGCAACGACATAATCTAAAGCAGTGACTTCTTCCTCAAATTTCTTTGCCTCTCTTTCACTATGACTATCAATCGATACACGGACAAACACCATCACACCTAAGCCAAGTTTTTTGCGATCAAGTAAAACGCCGTATCCTTTGATGACTTTGGTGTCTTCTAAATGTTTGACTCTTCGCCAACAGGGCGAGGTTGAAAGACCTAACTGTTCTGATAAGTCAGCATTTGTGGTTCTTGAGTCTTTTTGCAACAACTCTAAAATTCTTGCATCAGTTTTATCAATTTTTAATTTAGGCATAAAATTTCTATTAAATTTAAATATAGGGTTATTTATACCCTATTTTTTATATTTGCTAGAACATATAGATCAAATTTACCTATGTATTTATTAAAAAATAGAGATCCGATTTCATTGGGTTTTAATTGACATGGAACATCTCACACAGACAATGACCTATGTTTTAACTTTAGGATTAGCCGCAATCCTCCCTGGACCAGGCATGACTGGTCTTATGTTTAAGACTTTAGTACAGGGATATAAAAATGGACTGATGATGCTATGTGGTCTCATCACGGGAGATATCACTTTTTTATTGATTTCAATTTTTCTTTTTTCTTCTCTTCATCATTTCAGTCCACATTTGGTTTTTTATTTGATACTACTATCAAGTTCGTATCTGCTTTACTTAGCTTATAAGTTTTGGTTTTTTAAAGGTAATCTTTTGGAAAATGAAGCACCTGAAAATCTCAAAAACACGCTTTTTTCCTATAAAGATGGGCTGTTAATTACTTTGAGTAATCCTAAAACCATTTCATTTTATCTTGCGATTGTACCTGCTATCTTCGGCGCGCAGTCATTGCAAAAGCAAAGCTGGTTTTTAGTGTCTATTACCATCTTCACGCTTGCCATCATTGGTGGTCTTTATGTCTTTTTTTTGTTGAATCTAAAGAAAGTACTCAGTGATATAAAAGTACAAACCATTTTATTAACAACGCTGTCTGTCATGATGGGTATATTGGCTTTGGGAATGTTTTATAGAGAATTTAACATTCAATATTTAGCATAAACTATTGATTCACAAAGCCCTAAATTACATTTTACTTTAGAGCTTTGTGAATCAAATAGATGATGAACTCAAATCTTACTTTTTCTTTTTGGTGAACAAATTCAATGCTTGCGCATAATGTGATGGTGCTACACGCTGAATTAGATCTAAAATTTTGGCATCATTGCCAATTAAAACTCGGCGCTGATCTTTTTTAACCGCATTTAAAATTACTTTTGCAGCTTCTTCAGGTGGGGTTTTAAGTACCTTGTTAAAAGCTTTACTGGCTTTTGCAGGATTCAATCCTAAGGCACGAATACTATCACTCATGCGTGCGCTATTCGCAATGTTGGTGCGAATCCCCCCTGGATGGACACAAGTTGCACTTACACCGTTGGCTTGTAAGTCAAGCTCTTGACGAAGTGATTCGGTAAAACCACGTACTGCAAATTTAGTCGCATTGTATGCACTTTGCGTAGGTTGTGCTGTTAAGCCAAATAGACTGGAAATATTGATAATATGCCCTTCACCACTTTGTTTTAAATAGGGTAAAAATGCTTTGGTACCATGTACAACACCCCAAAAATTAATATCAAATACCCATTCCATTTCCTCATAACTCATTCCTTCAACCGTGCTTGCCAATGCCACGCCTGCATTATTAAAAATGAGGTTAATTTTTCCATGTTCTTGGGCGGTATTCGCAGCCCATTCCTCTACAGCAGTGCGATCAACCACATTTAAGGTGCTAAGCGTGACTTTAACTGGATAGGATTTAACAAGTTCCAATGTTTCAGCTAAGCCTTGCTCGTTGACATCACTTAGGGCTAAATGTGCACCTTGTTGTGCCAATAAGATAGCGAGTTGTTGGCCGACTCCAGAACCCGCACCTGTAATCGCGGCAACTTTTTGATTAAAATTTTTCATAGCTTGGCTCTTTGTTTAGTTGATGTCTAATTGATAAAAATGGATTGCGTTTTGTCTAAAAATCGCTTGCAAAGCTTCAGAACCATAAGGCTCAATCATTTTGATATAAGCCTGTATTAAGTCGGTTAAACGCGCATTAGGTTTATCCATTGGATAGTTTGAAGCGAACATGATTCGATCTGTACCAAAAACACGAATCGCATGCTGTATCAATGGGGTTAATAATTGAATAATTTCATCTACAGTCGCCGTCCGATTTTCTTTGTAAAATGTGTGTCCCAATACTGGCATCATAAGCCCTGATATTTTTGCATGCACATTCTGCTGCTTCGCTAAAGCACTTAGGTCGTTTTGCCATTGCTGAAATATTGCATCACGTTGCGCAGCGTTTTCCCTGTCTTCTTCCCTACTGCACCAAACAAACCAACAGGTGTTGCAAGATGATCTACCACGATCCTTGTTTCTGGAAACTGCTTGGCCAAGGCAGTGATCTCATTTAATTGAGTTGAATAGCCCCAAGCATCAAAAGACAGATTCATTTTGGCGAGTTGCTCAAATCCCTTTAAGAATTTTTTAGACTGATATAAATGAGGTGTTTTAGACCAGCGATAGATGCCGTCATCTTCATGCCAAGAAGACATCTTTCGAATTCCTCTAAACAAAGGACTTGCATCTCGATGAGCTTTTAAAATATCGACGAATTTGCGGTGACTTGGATCTGCCGTAGCAACAATTGCAGCAAGCTTTAAATCATATTTTGAAAAATCTAACTGGCTTAGCCATCTCGTTTCTTCAACAACGCCAAACCCTTTATGATGATGCCAATCGGCTTCGACATGAACAACGCTTTTAACCTGTATCTCATCTAAATCTTGATGATAATGTATCGGTAAATAAGAGCTTAATACATGTTGCGTATGCCCTAGAGTGTACAACAACGCTTTTGGTTTTACTATGCGAAGAATCTTATCCATAAGCAATGGATATTTCCCCAATGTCTTAACCAATAAAGTAGCTGAATGCGGAGTATGGTAAGGAGCCCATTGGTGTATGTGCGGATCAATAATAGAAAAATCGAGCTGTTTCATTGTTCTACTCTTTAGCGTTGTAATATCTTTTTTTTGAAAATTAATTTTTTCATAACAGTTCAGAAACTCTGTTGAAATCTTATAGAACCGATAAGCTATTTATATAGGTTCTCATTGGTCGCTCCGTACCTAATTCTATTCCCTTGATTTCAATAGCCTACAAAAAATCTAAATATGCATGAAATGATTTTTTATAATCTTAAATTATGAGTTCTATTCATAATAAAATAGGACTTACGCATTGACGGATTTAAAAAAGTACTAAAATACTTTATAAAGTATCTGTGATCAGACGAATTAAAC
>NZ_DKIK01000082.1:21452-25811 GCF_002454215.1 Acinetobacter sp. UBA6720 | reverse complement strand
ACCACCCAAAGGCGAATGATCAAAGCTCAATTCGCCACCTAAAGCTTGCGCCAGTTTAGCAGATAAAGCCAAACCTAAACCCGTACCACCTGTGCTCCGCGTCCGCGAGTCATCTACACGGTAAAAACGCTCACCGAGTCGTGCCAACTGTTCGTCACTTAAACCATAAGGGCTGTCATCAACGTAGACTGTCCAATCTGTTGCAGATTGTTCAGTATGAATACGAACCTGTCCACCGGCTTCAGTATAACGAATACTATTGCCCAACAAATTGACCATGATTTGCTTAAAGCGGTCAATATCAAGTTGTAACTCAGCCCCCTCACCTTCAACACTGATGCTTAAATGAGCTTGTTCAAATTTGGGCTTAAAGTTTTCCACTTCTTGCTCAATCACCGCCCATGGATTTACGCTTGCAAAATAACAGTTTAATTGCTGCGCTTCAGCTTGTGCTAAGTCTGCCAAATCATGAGTCAGCTTTTTCAAACTGGTCACTTGACGTAACATCGAGGCAAAATGCTCAGGCGTTGGTTTTCGGATACCGTCTTGCATCGCCTCAATCTGCGCTTGTAACACTGCCAACGGTGTTTTCAACTCATGCGAAGTATCCGACACCCATTGACGACGTGAAATTTCATGCTGATCTAAAATCACCGCCAATTGGTTGAGCTCATTGGATAAATCACCCAGCTCATCGTTTCGATTCACTTTAACTTGATGCTGAAAATTACCTTTCGTCAGTTCACGTGTACCATTTAAAAGTCGCTGAATCGGTTGTTTAAAATACGTTGCCAATAATAATGAAACAATCAAACTGGCAAAAACAGTTAAACCATAAGCCAATAATAAATAACGTTTCTGATTGCTAAAAAAGTTAATACTCAGTGCATCATCTTGATCAAGCACGGGTTTTAGGCCCAAATACCCGACTATTTTTTCATCCACAATTATGGGGCGATATGAAACTTGGTCTGAAGATGGCTCACCAACAACGAATTGTTGTTTGGCGTCATATAAAGATAAACGTGAGCTCAAACCTAAACGGTCTGGCATTGAGATAAATTGCTTTTTCTGATTTTCCTTTGGTGGTGCTTTGCCATCTTTGCGTTCAGGGGGGCGAAATGCATTTTCATTCGACCTCAATGGAAATTTAAGCCCTTCAAAAGGTTGATATTCTGACGGTAAATTAAGCTCTAACCATTTCAACTCATCTTGATCAAGTAATGGTTTTCCTTGATCAGCTTTGGCCAAAGTTGGCGGGAGATTCGCAAAAGTATGTTCTTCAAAATAACGCTGCTGTAACGCAATATCATATTGCCGTCTTAACCACCAATGCGAGAGCCGGTCATAATCGTCAGGATCCGCTTTACCTTCAATCTGTAAAATCTGTGCTTGAATGGCATTGCCCCAATCATGATAAGTGCTATACACACCTGCCAAGTTGTCAATCAAATGATCGAGCTTTTGCATTTCCACATCTGCAACGTATTTAGCAAAATTCTTTTGCATCGTCCAATGTAACACGCCCAAACTCACCGTGGTAATCACCAACGTGGTCAGCAAGACGGTCAGGAATAAGCGTAAGGCAATCGGTACGCGACGAATTTTCAAAACACATATCTCAGTTTTTTCTTCTCATTTCGTATTGTATAGAACACTGTGCTAAAAAACTCTCCATTGTTTCTACATCATTATTACTTAATCTTTAATCATCAAAAATCACCTGCTCTTTATTGGGGAATTACACATGAATAAGATGACAAAAATTGCTTTAGCCACTGCCAGTATTCTATCTGTAGGCGCATTGACTGCCTGTCAATCAACCCAGCCTCCAAAAGATATGGACCAACCTCAACGCATGCATGGTCATGACAAGAACGACCGTCGAATGTCCCCTGAACAACGCGAGCAATTTAAAGAAATGCGCGCTGAACATAAACAAGTCATGCAAGACATGAAAAAAGCCTGCGATGGCAAGGCAGTAGGTACAGCGGTACAAATTAAAGCAGGTGAACAAAACTTAGATGGTACCTGCGCCATTTCATTTAAACCAAACCGTGATGAAATGAAACGTGGCGAACGTCCACCAATGGAAGATGATCATGCTGGACAGGCACCTATGCAAGGTGATCGTGGTGAGTTCCGTGGCATGCATATGCAACACGGTGAGCCATTAACCGATGCAAAACGTGCTGAACTGACCAAACAATATGCTCAGCGTTTAGCTGAACGTCAAGCGCGCCAAGAAGCTATGGCTAAAGCTTGCCAAGGCCAATCAGATGGTAAATCTGTTCAAATAAAAGTTGGTACGCAGACCGTGGATGGTAAATGTATGGTTCACTTCCAACCAAAACCACCCGTTCCAGCTCCAAATCAAGCATCTTAAAAAGATAGTTTCAGTTCAAAGGCGCATTCTGCGCCTTTTTTCTTGGACATAACTTTTTACGCTTTTTGACTATTTATGTCATGCTAGAACAGCCAAAACTGTTTACACTCAACCCACTTAGCGATTTTAAATAATATTTGTTTGACTTTACAGTCACCAAGAAAAGCCCCTGAAACGCTTGTACCAAATTAGAAGATGTTGCACGATTGAACCATTCCAACACGTGTCAATGAAGACACGTTTTTATGTTTATTAGGATTATAAGCTGGTTAAACCAGTATTGAGGAAAACGAGATGCCACAATACAAAGCGCCCTTACGTGATATGCAATTCGTACTGCATGAGTTACTTAACGCAGAAGAACATTATTCGAAACTGCCTGCATTTCAGGAAACCGTAAGCCGTGAATTGGTTGACCAATACTTAGACGCAGCTGCAGATTTCTGTGAAAACGAATTATCTCCAATCAACCAAAGCGGTGACCGTGAAGGTTGTACATGGAACGATGGCGTTGTTACCACGCCAACAGGCTTTAAAGAAGCGTATCAGAAATATATCGAATTAGGCTTCCCATCTCTTTCTGCTGAAGAGCAATATGGCGGTCAAGGTCTACCAGTTTCTTTAGGTAACGTGATTTCTGAAATGGTCGGTACTGCGAACTGGGCTTGGGGTATGTACCCTGGTCTTTCTCATGGTGCAGTACGTACTTTAGAACACCACGGTTCAGCTGAGCAAAAAAATGCGTACTTACCAAACCTTGTTTCAGGTGTTTGGACAGGTACCATGTGCTTAACTGAATCCCATGCAGGTTCTGACTTGGGTATTATCCGTACCAAGGCTGAACCACAGGCAGATGGTAGCTATGCAATCACAGGCGAGAAAATCTTTATCTCTGCAGGTGAGCACGACATGGCGGAGAACATTGTTCACATCGTCCTTGCTCGTCTTCCTGGTGCGCCTAAAGGTACCAAAGGTATTTCGTTATTCATCGTACCGAAGTTCAATCTAAATGCAGACGGTTCTGTCGGTGAACGTAACGCAGTACGTTGTGGTTCAATCGAACACAAAATGGGGATCCATGGTAACTCAACTTGCGTGATCAACTTTGATAACGCAAAAGGCTTCCTGATTGGACCTGAAAACCGTGGCTTAAACTGCATGTTTACCTTCATGAACACTGCTCGTATTGGTACAGCAGTTCAAGGTTTATCGGCATCTGAAGGTTCATTCCAAGGTGCGCTTGCTTATGCAAAAGACCGTTTAGCAATGCGTTCACTGACTGGCCCTAAAGCCCCAGAAAAAGAAGCAGACCCTATCATTGTTCACCCTGCTGTACGTAACATGCTTTTAACACAAAAAGCATTTGCTGAAGGTGGTCGTGCACTGGTTTACTTATTGTCTCTACATGCAGACGTGGTTGAGCAAGGTGCGACAGAAGAAGAGCGTAAATACTCTGACAACATCTTGTCTCTACTGACTCCAATTGCAAAAGCATTCTTAACTGAAACAGGTTCAGAGTCTGCAAAACACGGTGTTCAAGTGTTTGGTGGTCACGGCTTTATTTCAGAGCATGGCATGGAACAAATCGTTCGTGATACACGTATTGCGTGTCTATACGAAGGAACAACAGAAATCCAAGCATTAGACTTATTAGGTCGTAAAGTTTTGGGTACTCAAGGTGCAATGTTGAAAGACTTCACCAAGATTGTTCACAAATTCTGCGAAGCGAACAAAGACAATGCTGCAATGCAAGAATTTGTTGAACCACTTGCTGCGCTGAACAAAGAGTGGGGTGACCTCACGATGCAAATTGGTATGAAAGCAATGCAAAACCCAAATGAAGTGGGTGCTGCAGCAGTCGATTACCTCTACTTCTCTGGTTATGTCACCCTTGCTTACCTATGGGCACGTATGGCACTTGTGGCTCAAGAAACACTTGCTGCTGGGACAACTGAAGTTGACTTCTATAACGC
>NZ_DKIK01000082.1:1324-21286 GCF_002454215.1 Acinetobacter sp. UBA6720 | reverse complement strand
TTGATATTTGAAATGTTGTACTCTTGAGTACAGAAATAGAGAAAGGACGGTCATAGCTTTGACGGTCCTTTTTCTTTATAAATAGAGCGTTATTTCGCTTGGGTCATCTGACAACATCCACCGTTGTCCATTAAGCTGTCCTAAGTCTACAGAGATTCAAACAATAAACAGGTGAACGAACATGCTAATTTATAATGCCCCACTTGCGGATATGAAGTTTATCCTCAATGACGTTTTCAATGCTGAACAGTTCTGGCAGTCTAATGAAAATCTTGCTCATGTAGACAGCGCAACGGCTGAAGCGATCCTCGAAGAAATGGCTAAATTTGCGCAGAACGTTACCCTGCCTTTAAACCGTACAGGTGATGAAGAAGGTGCAACTTATAGCAATGGTGCAGTCACCACACCTGCTGGTTTTAAAGAAGCATTTAAACAATATGCTGAAGGCGGTTGGATTGGCTTAGCAGCTGATGAAGAATGGGGCGGTCAAGGCATGCCTAAAATGCTGACCGTTCTTGCAGATGAAATGCTGTTCGCAACCAACCCATCATTCATGCTCTATCCGCTACTTTCTGTTGGTGCTGGTATGGCACTGAACAGCTATGCCTCTCAAGAGCAAAAAGAAACGTATTTACCTAAAATTTACTCAGGTGAATGGTCTGGAACAATGTGCTTAACGGAGCCACATGCAGGTACAGATCTAGGCATTATCAAAACTAAAGCTGAACGTAACGAAGACGGCACCTATAACATTACAGGGACTAAAATCTTCATTACTGGCGGTGACCACGACTTAGCTGAAAACATCATTCACTTGGTTCTAGCGAAAACACCAGATGCACCTGCGGGTTCACGTGGTATTTCATTATTCATCGTACCTAAATTCTTGGTGAATGCAGATGGTTCTGTCGGTGAACGTAATGCAGCAGGCCCGGGTTCAATTGAACATAAAATGGGGATCAAAGCGTCTGCGACTTGTGTGATGAACTTTGACGGTGCCAAGGGTTTCTTGGTCGGTAAAGAAAATGAAGGCCTTGCGGCGATGTTCGTGATGATGAACTACGAACGTTTGTCGATGGGTATCCAAGGTTTAGGTGCATCTGAATTTGCTTACCAAAATGCTGCACAGTACGCAACAGACCGCCTACAAGGTCGTAGTGCATCAGGTATTCAATCACCTGCTAAGCCTGCAGACAGCATTCTTGTGCATGGTGACGTTCGTCGTATGTTGCTGAATGCACGTGCGAACAACGAAGCATCGCGTGCCTTTGCTGTCTATGTCGGTCAACAACTTGATATCACCAAGTTCTCAACAGACCCTGAAGCTGTGAAAGCAGCCAATGACCGTGTGGCACTGCTAACTCCAATTGCAAAAGCCTATTTAACAGATACTGCTTTTAATGCAGTGATTGATTCACAAATGGTCTTCGGTGGTCATGGTTATATTCGTGAATGGGGCATGGAGCAATGTGTACGTGACTTACGTATTGCACAAATCTACGAAGGTACGAACGGTGTTCAGTCTCAAGATTTAATTGGTCGTAAAACCATTAAATGTGGTGGTGCATTTATCGCAGACTACATTTCTGAAATCCGTGACTTTGCTAACAGCTTAGATGCGGACCTAAACTTCATTAAAGATGCAACACTCGATGCAGCAACTGAAGTGGAAGAAGTAACCAAGTATATTCTTGAACGTGCTGCTGAAAGTGCAGAGTTTCCAAATGCTGCAGCAGTGGATTACTTACATGCAGTCGGCTTACTTAGCTTTGCTTATATGTTTGCAAAAATTGCCAATGCGGCCAAAGCCAAAGATGGTGATTTCTATCAAAACAAATTGGCGCTTGCGGCTTACTTTACACAGCGTATTTTGCCTGAAATCGACTTACGTATTGCAAAAGTAAAAGCGGGTGCAGAAGTTATCATGAACTTCTCTGAAGACTACTTCACCAACCAAGCTTAATTAGTTTAAACACGATAAAAAACGCCTGACCAGTCAGGCGTTTTTTTTTAACGTCAGCTTTTTATAATCAACTTCTCGTCATTTGCATGAAATTTGCATATGATTCAATATAATATCTGCAAAGTATGAGGAGGCTAGCATGACCAACCGTGATCCTAAAATAGAGAAAATTGAAACCCTCCTCGATAAATTAGGCAATACTGCAGTAGAAAGTTTTCACTATGTGGCTTTATTTATTATTGGCTGTATGGTGATTTGGTCGGCTGGTCATACTGTTTATGAGATCCTAACCGTTAAACAGTACGCCTCGATTGATGATATTTTACTGTTATTCATCTACTTAGAGCTGGGTGCAATGGTCGGTATCTACTTTAAAACCAACCACATGCCTGTTCGTTTCTTAATTTATATTGCGATCACTGCCCTCACTCGGCTACTCATTTCGGACATCCAACACGACCACAAAGCCGATATGGATTTAGTCATTATCACAGGCTCAATATTAATTATGGCTCTTGCCATTCTGGTGGTCCGTTATGCGTCATGGAATTATCCTTCGGTGATTCGGGATAAACATGCTGACAAACCCTTAGCTGAAGGCAAAACACCACGTCCACAAGATGATGAACTCGCTTAATTTTTATTGACCATTAAAAAACCCTCCGTATAAACAACGGAGGGTTTTCTGTATCAATCAAAGATTCATTTATTTTGAATCCGGCTCTAAAACATAACGTCCATTTTCAAAAATCCAGTGCATGCCTTCAGGTGGGTCTGGCAGCCCTAAACGTCGCCAATCGGTAATCAATACATAATCACGGCTTTCAATGCTGGAATCGCCATCCCCGTACACATAGCTATTGGTTTCCTGACTATAAGTTGAATAACTAGGCGCTCGATAAATAATACTCACACCTGGTCGCATCGGATACCCGCCATGAGGAGGATGGTGCGGAGGTGGTCTGTGATGAGGAGGCTCAATTGGAGGCGGTGATGTAGGTCGCGTGGTTAAACCCTGATAAGGCCCCGCATAAGTTGGAAAACGTTGCGTTTGCGAAGTCAGCGGTTTTCCATAATAACGCGTCACTGGTTGAGCAAAACTCAGTGCAGGAAATAAGCTGAGTAAACTTATTCCATAGATTATTTTTAAATATTTCATCATCTTCCTCCACTGAGGTGAATATTATTATTTTAAACCAATTTAATGGATAAAAAATGTACAAAATGTCGATTTTAGATCATTGCTGGTTATCGTCGCTATAAGGTGACAAACTGGATTTCTTTGAAAATCAAAAATCACAGGAGTTTTCAGTTTATACTTAGCCTTAGTTTATAATTGTATTGGATGATCACGCCGTGGCTGAATTAAGTTTTGATCGACTCTATGAATATTTTTGCAAAGTTCCCAGTATTCAAAAAAATCTGATTGATGCTTATGGTACAGATGGAAAAAGTGCGTGGTGGTTTAAGTTCCAAATTGATGTAGATCATCCTTTGGCATGGCAAACCGTGCAAGAACTTGGGCATGTGTTGAACTATATTTCTAAAAATGAGCGCCTCCCGACACAGTTTTTACCTGTCTCACCTCCACCGTACATGAATGGTGAAGCCAAGCAATTCTTAGCATGGGTCATTCAGTGTAACCACGCTGACTTTCCACCCGATGTCATTTGTGACTGGTTAGAAGCACGTCTGCCAAGTCCAGTAGAAGATGCTGAAAAATGGAAAATCAAAACCGATCTACATGAACTCGATAAGATGACCGATAAAGATTTGGATCAAATCATCCCGCCCAATCCTGAGCAGTAAAATCTTAAAAATTAAATCTCCCTCAATCCCTCTTTAAAAAGAGGGATTTTTCATCTTGCACAATATAGGAGAAGTACCGCTTTTCATGAAACGGCAAGAAATGGAAAAAGGAATTCGAAATTAAAACGTCGACAAACCACTCCACTCCATAAAGCGGTATAGCCCATATTTGAGTTTTGACTCATCTTTATATTGCTCATAGTCCACACTCATTTGACGACCATTTAAGTTCGACCATGCCCCATCAAAATATTGCTGAGCATCTGTAAACACCGCTGCTTTAGATTGACCAATCACACGTAAATTAGTCTCCAAGTTATAATTTTTCAAATTACGTGCAGTAAAATTCGCTGAACCCAAAATGAGCTCTGCTTCTTGCGCATGGCGTTTTAAAACCATTTTGCTATGACACTGTTCCCCTTGAGTATTACACCAACGCACTGTAATACCTGCATCGTTTAGCTCAGACGCAACTTGGCGGTTGGGGATTCCATTCTTTTGACGACCAAATGCATCTTTATTGGGGTCGAGTAAAATCCGAAGTTTAACGCCACGGTTCTGTGCATCTTTTAAAGCATTGATAATTTGACGCTCAGACAAATAGAACATCGCCAAATCAATCTGATCATTGGCTTTTGCACTATTCAACAAGTTGAGTGTTGCATCTAGAATTGCTTTTTCAGTCAGCACTTGAACTTGAGGCTGGGATGGACTGGCTTCAAACTCCCCCATAATCACCATCGGTACATCGCCCTGAGACATGTGAGCCACAGTTTGCTCTGTTTTCAAGACATCAATTGCGGTATTGCCTGTCACCAACAGCGCCACATTGGAATGTCGCGAACTGCCATCATGCGGATTCGCAGATGTCACCAATGTCTTCCAACCTTGTGCGGTATCGACCACTAAAGTTTTGCGATGATTGGCTTTAAAATTAAATAGGTTTAAATAGCTGCGTAGCGTAATTTTTCCATCCCCAAACGGATTGTCTAACCAACCACCATCGGGATTATTGCCTGCATTTTGACAACAGATATACCAAAAACCTGACCAAACAGGGTTAGAAGCACGGAGCGGACGTAAATCAGTTTCGATCACATCCACACCCGCCTGACGCAGTTTACGGTAATGCTCAGGTAAGAGCCCGCCATAGACTGAGTTAATCGGGTCAGTGATGACTTTGATTTCAATATTCGGATGCAAGCTACGCTTGACAATCAATGCATCGGTCAACTGACGAGTCAACGCCCGTTGTGATACTTGAGATGTCCCCACTTCATCATTAAACAAGAACATATCCAGCACAATCGTGGTTTGTGCATCTTCAATCAACTTAAACACTTCGTTGAAAATATGGTGATCTTGTTGCTGTTTACCTTGTGCATCAATATAGGTTTGATCTGCAATAAATTTGACATCGGCATGACGTAACTTGCCAGTATAGTCCAACCCATCAGGCAGTGGTTTAACAGTATGATAAACCGCTGAGCTTAAGTAAGTTAGAGCCAGCAAGCCCACCACGACACCAACGTAACGAGTCGCAGTCCAGTTGAGCTTTTGATGTAATTTTCGAAAGATACGCATAACAAAAAACCTAGTCCAATATGCTCAGACTAGGTTTTATTGTTTGATTTTTCAAGAGGATTTCTGTTGTCGATGTTTTGGCAACCTCTCCACAAAGGAGAAGAAGCCCCCCTCTTTACGGAAAAGGTTGGGTTGAAGCTTGAAGTAGCACCTTAGAAACTAAAGTCAAGCCCAACTGTGAAGTTACGCCCCACTTGTGGAATGGTCGATAGGAATGAAGCATGCGAATAAACCGTCTCATCCAAGAGATTATTGGCTTTGAAATACACACGATAATCATTGCTCTGCATATATTGACCATTATACGCCAAGCCAAGATTGACCATGTTATAGCCCGCAGTTTCCGTTTCATAGCTTGCAATTCGATCTTGCTCAAATACATGGTAATACTCTGCCGTACCCGACCACGTATCACTAAAGTTTGCATTCACTTTGGTGCCTAAACGACCAGCAGGCACTCGCGGAGCATTTTCATTGTCAATTTTGCCACGTACATAGTCACCAAACACGCTCATCTTATACACATCATTGATGGCATAAGACGCTTCTGCTTCAGTCCCATAAAAACGCGCTTTGTCTTGGGTGTAGTCTACTAGACGGAAGTTTTCATAACGGTCAGTGGTTTGTGCATAAATATAGTTGTCATACCAGTTGTGGTAGACATGCACGTGATAATCAACTTTATCCGTGTCGTAATGGAAACCTAACTCCAAGTTATTGGATTTTTCAACATCGAGATTTTCATTACCACGTTCATAGGTATTGGTCGCTAGGTGGTTACCATCAGCATAAAGCTCTTGCGCTAAAGGTAAACGCTCCTGATGAGATCCAACCAAAGACAGTTTATAGTTGGGTGCAAACATCCAATTCACAGCACCCGAATAAGATACGCCATAATCATCATAGTCTTTGCGATCAGACTCAATATCAATGGTCTGCTGATCGACACGCGCACCGAATTCAAAATGGAAGTCCTTCCACTGCTTATGTTCTAAACCAAATACGCTCCATTTTTGCGTCTTGGTTGGGTCTAAAATGGACTCTTCACCAGTGATATCTAATTTTTGTTGATTGTACTGTACGCCAACCACACCTTCCCAATCTGCAATTGGCTGATGCACCAACTCTAAACGCGCATCATAACCCTTACTTTTAAAGGTGGTTGCAACACTATCGCCTTCAATTTCATCATGTTGATAGTCAGTATAACTGGCATGCGCACGTAGTTTATCGAACCCTACAAACGGATTTAAGACTTCTGTACGAAAATCATAACGTTCTGACTTTAAGTCAACCCAAGGCCCTGCCTCGTGTTCTTCATGATCATGGTCATGCCCATCCGCACCACAATGTAAATGGTCATCGTGCGGATGGCAGCTTTCATATTCATGATTATGCCCCGGTAGACCATATTGATCTTGACGATTGGTATAGGCGATACCCGCAAAACCGCGCTCCCCAATCCATGAACCCCCTATGCTGACAGTTTCGCCTTTGGCAAAGGTATTTCCAACACGGCGTTCTTTTTCGAGTTCACCCTCATGCTCATGGTAGTAGTTCGGGGCAATATAGTCATTTGCTTCACGCTTTGAACCCTCAACCCGTAGAGCAAACTGACTTCCCAACGCAACAGTCGCCCCAGCACTGGCCAATTTTTCGTCGCTACCCGTGTTGTAACGTAACCCTGCCGTACCTTCGATACCCTTTTCAGGCATGCTTGTTGGAATTTTTTGGTCGGTCACATTAACCAAACCACCCACGGTGCCTGCACTATACAATAGGGTTGAAGGACCACGAATGATTTCAACTTGTTTCGCCAAAATCGGATCAACCGTCACGGCATGGTCCGGCGATAAAGCCGAGACATCAGCAGTTTCTGAGGCGTGTTGTAAGACCTTCACTCGTGGGCCATCTTGACCACGAATCACTGGTCGGCTTGAACCTGAACCATATTGATTTGAATACACCCCCAACTCATCTGCCAAAGCATCTCCAATGGTCGGTGCACGTTCTTTTAATGTTTTTTGCTCAATCACCTGATCGGCGACTGCAAAGTCTGCCGCTGTTTGTACCAAAGGATGGGCTTGACTGGTCAACGTTTCTAGTTGTGTTGTTGCTTCCTCTGCAAAAACCCCTGGTGCGACGACAGTAAAAATAGAAAGCGTAATCAAATTTTTATGAAAAGACATGGAACTGACTCAAGTTACAAGTTTTGAATATTGTTATAATATAACATTCCATTTTTATTGCAATAAAAAACATTTCTATTTTAAAAAGCAGTTAAACTGAATCATAAATTTTAAGTCTATGTAATTTAAGACATAACAATGCCCTTTACCATTTCACATGCTGTTCTCGCACCTCCCTTAGCCAAACTCAGTGGTGACCGATTGCCAGTTGCGGCGATTGCCATTGGTTGCATGACTCCCGATTTGTATCGACTGTTTACGCAGACCAGTTCAAATATCACCCACTATTGGACGTCACTGATTCACCCTGATCTTTGGATTGGACTCAGTTTTTGTATTTTATGGTATGTGCTATTACGGCCCTGTTTTTATCGTTTTGTGGGCATTCAGCATGAGCTTAGGCTCAACAGTGCAATGCGTATTTTTAAATTTTTAACAGGCACCATCCTGGCAGTACTTCTCGGTACGGCCACGCATTTATTCTGGGATGGACTCACTCATGCCGACTTCCGAACCTTATTTTTTCAGGACTTTTTAAGCCAGAATGTTGCACTGCTAGGACACCCATTCCCACTACACCGTATTTTACAAATTGGGACATCGGCGTTGGCTCTGCCTTTGTTGGCATGGATGAGTTGGCGTTATTACCAAACATACCAACAACATTTTCCTGTCAGTTTAAAAATCAGGCGCTTTGCCATTGGGCTGTTCATATTCAGCCTTTTGGGTGGTCTAGTGAGTGTTTGGGACTATGCGCGTTATATCCCTACGCAAGTTTGGCAGTCAGACCTATATTATTTTACTGGGCGGAGTATCAATGAATTTAGCCAAGTCGCTTTACTGATATTGATCTTTGGCTGCATTCTGTTTTTATTTTTAGATCGTGATCACCGTTTAGGCTAAGTTTGCAGCAAGACTGGCAAGCAATTTTATACCTTTTTTAAGCTATACCTTGAGACTAGGTGTCCAAAGAGGCATAATCCTACCTTTATTTCTGGCGGTACGCTGTTTACGTATTCGCTACCTTTAGCCATATAGTTGGATTTTTAACGCCATGATGCGAACTCATTACTGCGGTTCTTTAACCGAAGCTCAAATTGATGAAACAGTAACCCTCTGCGGTTGGGTACACCGTCGCCGTGACCACGGCGGTGTCATCTTCCTTGATATGCGTGACCGTGATGGTCTTGTGCAAGTGGTTATTGACCCTGACACTCCTGAAGCATTCGCAACTGCGGACAAAGTACGTTCAGAATTCGTATTAAAAATTACAGGCCGTGTGCGTCGCCGTTATGCAGGCACAGAAAATGCCAATATGGTGAGCGGTCAAATCGAAGTTTTGGGCAAAGAAATCGAAGTTCTTGCGGCATCTGAAACACCTCCATTCCCATTGAATGATGACAACACCAATATTTCTGAAGAAATTCGTTTGAAATACCGTTTCTTGGACATCCGTCGTCCTGAAATGTTAGATCGTTTACGTTTCCGTTCTAAGCTAACCAACCTCATTCGTAACTATTTCGAAGACAATGGTTTCTTAGACGTTGAAACCCCGATTTTAACCCGTGCAACACCTGAAGGTGCACGTGACTACTTAGTGCCAAGCCGTGTATCTAACGGTAGCTTCTATGCACTTCCACAGTCACCACAACTATTCAAACAATTGTTGATGGTGGGTGGTATTGACCGTTACTACCAGATCGCAAAATGTTTCCGTGATGAAGACTTACGTGCAGACCGTCAGCCTGAATTCACCCAAATCGACGTTGAAACATCGTTCATGAGTGACGATGACATCATGGATTTAATGGAAACGTTGACAGTTAAGATGTTCAAAGAACTGCTTGATGTTCAATTCGATAAATTCCCACGCATGACCTATACAGATGCTATGCGTGACTATGCATCGGACAAACCAGACTTACGTATTCCGTTGAAATTGGTTGACGTTGCAGACCTGATGCAAGAAGTTGAATTCAAAGTATTCGCAGGTCCTGCTAAAGATCCTAAAGGCCGTATCGTTGCATTACGTGTTCCGGGTGCAGCTTCTTTACCACGTAGCCAAATTGATGAATACACGAAATTTGTCGGCATCTACGGTGCGAAAGGTTTAGCCTACATTAAAGTAAACGAGCTTGAAAAAGGCATCGAAGGTTTACAATCTCCAATCGTGAAATTCATCGAGCCGATCGTGCTTGATCTATTGAAACGTGTAGGTGCAGAAAATGGCGATATCGTGTTCTTTGGTGCAGACAAAGCTAAAGTTGTCAACGATGCCATGGGTGCTTTACGTATTAAAGTCGGTCATGACTTGAAGATGTCGACTTGCGAGTGGGCACCGCTTTGGGTGGTTGACTTCCCAATGTTTGAAGAAACAGATGATGGCAAATGGACCTCTGTTCACCACCCATTCACACTGCCTAAATCAAGCGTTGAAGATGTGAAGAACAACCCAGGTGCTGCGCTTTCTGTGGCTTATGACATGGTGTTAAACGGTACTGAAATTGGTGGTGGTTCACTACGTATTCATAACCTAGAAATGCAAAAAGCAATCTTTGAAGCTTTGGGCATTGGTGAAGAAGAGGCCGAAGAGAAATTCAGCTTCTTACTCAATGCATTACGTTACGGTGCTCCTCCGCATGGTGGTTTGGCATTCGGTCTAGACCGTTTAGTAATGCTCATGACAGGTGGTGCTTCTATTCGTGATGTGATTGCATTCCCGAAAACAAAAACTGCTGAATGTCCATTAACACAAGCGCCTGCACCAGTTGAATCAAACCAACTACGTGATTTGGGTATTCGTTTACGTGAAAAACCAAAAGCTGAAGAAACTAAATAATCTTTAGATTATGATTAAAAAACCCTGCCATGTGCAGGGTTTTTTATTTAAGACAAGGCAGTCTCCTCCCCCATAGATCCGATTTTTCGCTTCAAATTTTCCAAAATTTCCTTTGAACTTTTGATCTATCGCACTTACAGTGGGTCACGATAGTCTATATTTTATTGCAGCAGTTCTGGCACTAAAGCATTCTGTTGATTTATTCATTTATTTTGTTCTTAAGACGCTCATCTTTTTTTGATTTTATCTATCTTAGATTTTTAAGTTTCTTTGCAAAATTTTCTCTCATCACATCTTTTGCATAAGATCTCTGAGTTTAAATATGGCTATGTATTATTTACTTAAAAGCATTTCAATTTTGCCATTACCCTTTCTACAATACATCGCTCGCGGAATTGCACACCTTCTTTATTATAATGATTCTTCAATCAAACGTATTACCAGCATCAATCTGCAATTGGCCTACCCTAAACTCGCTCCAACAACACTCCAGAAACGCGTTCATCTCAGCATTCAAAGCCAATGTCAGACTTATATTGAATTTTTAAAATGCTGGGGCATGTCACCCCAATACAGCCTAGATTTACTCAAAAATATTCACGGAGAATCTGTCCTCACAGAGGCTTTAGCCAATAAAAAAGGCGTGATTGTGGTTGTTCCGCATTTCGGCTGTTGGGAACTGTTAAATGCATGGTTAAACGTCTATACACAACCCATGATCATGTATAAACCCTATAAAACGAAGGGAGTGAACCGCTATATTTTAGAAGCACGCCAGAAGTTTAATGCGACTCTTGTGCCTACTGATGAAACAGGGATCCGCAGTATCTTCAAACACTTAAAACAAGGTGGCCTCACCGTAATCTTACCCGATCATCTGCCAAAACCGAGTGGCGGTATTTATTCATATTTTTTCCAACAACATACATTATCCGCAACTCTTGTCTCAAAAATGGCCGCCAAAACGCAATGTAATGTGATTGGATTAAGTTGTATTCGTAATACGGATGCAACGGGTTTTAATGTGTACTGTACTAAGTTATCTCAGGAGATTTTATCGAAAGACCTACAGCAGTCTGTGGACTGTTTAAACCTTGCCATGCAAGACATGATTAACCAAGCACCTGAACAATACATTTGGTCCTATAGACGTTTTAGAAATTGTGCAGGCAAGATCAATGCGTATAAAAAGTTGCCACCCGTATAAATGCTATAGAGCAAGACATGATCCAAACAGGACGATAAGATAAAATCAAAATTATTTAGTTTAGGGTTGATTGGCATACTTTTATTTATTTGAGATCAATTCTCAGCAATGGCATAATAGCGTCCTGTTTTATATCAGTTGTGAGCAAGCAAATGGCTATGCGTCCTGAAGTCCGTCGTCGCGGTATTGTGCTAATTGTTTTTGCTATCGCGCAATGGTTGTTCATGCGTTACATACTAGACAATCAATTGTTTAATTTAACAACCTATAATCGGATTGTCTTTTTCTGTGTAAGTAGTCTTGCGGGTGCTTTTGTGATTTTTGTCGGCCTAATTTATATGGTCTTGAAAGGCAATGCGGATAGGAAAGATTAACTTCTTAAACTATTAAAATACATAAGATTAAAATCAAAAAGCAGATCACTTGGAACAGTGCTCTGCCTTATAATCTACGTATTTAAAGTTAACTTCAGTTTATCAGCAATATCTAAAGCTTGTCTTATAGTAACATCCATATCCATATAACTATAAGTACCTAGCCTCCCTGCAAAAGTTACATTTTTTTCACTTTTAGCTTTTTCCTCATATTTTTGTAAGATATCTTTGTCATCAGCTAACCTAACTGGATAATAAGGAATGTCTTTTTCACCACAATCTCCACTGTACTCTTTAAAATAAATAGTTTGCCCATGCTCTTCCCATGGTGCAAAGTGTTTATGTTCAGAAATTCGAGTATAAGGCACTGATTCGTCACCATAATTAATTACAGCATTGCCTTGGAAATCTCCTTCAGCATAATACTTCTCGAACCTTAAAGTCCGATATGTCAAACGTCCAAAACTATAGTCAAACCATTCATCCAATTTTCCAGTCCAAATAATATGATTGAAGTCATTTTGCATATTTTTTTTGTAAATTTGGTTCAATTTTATATCGATCAATGGATGATCCAAGATAGACTCTACTATAGGAGTATACCCATCCTTTGGAATCCCCTGATAAGCATGGTTAAAGTAATTATCATTATAATTAAAACGTATTGGTAATCTTTTCAAAATACTTGCTGGTAACGTTTTAGGATCTACTCCCCATTGCTTCTTCGTATACCCTTTAAAAAAAGCTTCGTATAAGTCAATACCTATAAATTTCAGCGCCTGTTCTTCAAAGTTTTCAGGTTCAATAATATCTGATTTTCCGATATTTCTAATAAATTCTTTGGCCTGCGCTGGTGACAATGCTTTATCATAAAACTGATTAATTGTATGCAAATTAACAGGTAGCGAATATACCTTATTCGAAAAGATAGATTTTACCCTATTAATAAAAGGTATTAACTCGCCATGTTGATTGACAAAATCCCATACTTCTTTATCATCAGTATGAAAAATATGTGGACCATACACATGTTCCATAACTCCTGTTTTCGAGTCTCGCTCAGTATAACAATTACCTGCAACATGCGATCTTTGGTCTATAATCGTTATTTGTATACCTGAGTCTGCTAATTTTCTAGCAATTACAGCCCCAGTAAAACCAGTTCCAACAATTAATACCTTCATCACTTTATACCTATAGATGTGTAGCCATATTTTAATATTGTTTTATCTAACACCCTCTTATCACATCCCTCTATAAACTTTTTTATAAAATCAGGATTATTAGCTTCAATAATACTATCATGCGTATCTAATGCTCTGAAACAATTAACATTCTGGTTTACAGTATATTTTTGCATAACACCTCGAAGTTCCATTTGGGGTGTCAAAATTTTTGGTTTAGAAAAAAAGTTTTTTTTGATTAAAACCTTTCTACCCATCCCACTCCCCGCTGTTCCAATTGGTCTCGTATGAAAAATTGAAATCTCATCAATAATTCCAATTTTAGCAGTACTCCCTAGCAGTTTTGGCCATAAGTGATCTAACCCCCATCCAGAAATATTTTCTTTAAACGTAGAATAAAGCTTATTAAAAGACTTTTTATTGAAACAAGGCACCATAACCTCTACAAAATTTGTTTCCCTATATTTAAATGATCTATTCTGAAGTACAATGGACCATGAATAATAACTTCTCATATCAAGCGAAGGCTGTGCTAAATCAAATTTATGAAAATGAAATAATTCAAAGAATTTATTAAGATCACTAGTAGACATATCAAGATCATCATCTGGTAAGCAGATTGCGTCATATTCTTTCCAAAAATCTAAAGTATCAAAAAAATTTGATAATCCTTCCCATTTTGAGCCTTTAAAGGTATGTAAATATGTCAACCCTGACTTATCAAACAAAAAGTTATCACCAAAATAACTTACTGCTATATCAAAATTTGGATTACCATGAAGCCATTTTTCATGGAGTGACTTATCACCACAACGCACAACTATTAAATTTTTCAAAGTTTTTACCTTAAATAAACTACAATATACTGATTTAGGAATTCATAAGTACTATTTAAAAAGTTAAAATCACCAATCTAAATTTTATAATGTTAAATTTTTAAATCCATTAACATTAATATGATGAAATTTAATAATAATGACTACTTAAGCAATGTCCTAAAAATAAAGCTATCCCAGCCCGTTAAACAAATATCATAAATTGAGCTATACTATTTAATATCTAGACCTACAACCTAATTTCTACCTAAACCACATTTTCACTTCATTACTAGTATTAGCACCCTGAAAAAAAGGCTTCAAAACTAAATAAAGTTGAAAAACTGGTCTGAATATTTCTTTTAAAATTTTTTCACCAAAAGTACGTTTACTTTTTTCGTATAAATTTCTTTTTTTCTTAGCGGCTATTCTCTCTTGCTCAATAGAACTCACTAGACTAGTAGTTTTATTTTCTAATAAAAAATCTTGAATACTTAGACCAGGTACCATTTGATAAACTGGTTCAACTTGGCTTACAATAAAATCATTAAAGATAAGTTGATCTACAGGTTTAAAAAAAGATAAACTCCCCACATAGGTTAATAATTTCTTTGCCATACTTTGATTTATTAAATAGCCTGCTGTTCCTAAATGCTCTTTCTTCAATTGAAATAGCTGTCGATTACATTTTATATCTAGAGATTCTTTTTCAACTGATATATGATTTGAAAACTTTTCAAATTTAATAAAATTAATTCCTGTTGGAATCCAATCACTCGAACTTAGAAATAAATCTGCATCTTGACCGAGATAGATATCATCCTCAAGAATTACTAAATAATCTAAGTTTTCAACAACCATCTTTTTCCATAAAGATATATGACTTAATAAACATCCTTTTTCACCATTACTTAATTCTGAATTATCTAAATCAATCTCTAGTTTCTCAGCTGTCAATTTTATATCGACTGAAGAAATTGCATCAAAAAATTCATAACTAAAAATATTATGCTTTTTCATTTCAACAGACATGTGAGCTCTGCGATTAAACTCTGTTGCTAAACTAATAATCTGGATATTCACGTATATTGCACCATACTAATTTCATGCATCTGGATATAATTTTTTAATATCCATCAATCGATTTTTTCGGCTAACTCTAGAAAATTTTCTTTTAAACCTTTGCACTAAATTCAGACTCAAGAAGTCTTCGCGACCCTTAATATCAGTATCTTTCAAATCCTGTATAACTAGAGGCTGTGCCAAAAAACCTTGTCTTAACTCACCTTTGGCGTATCGCCAAATCCAATCTATTGGGAAGTTGAGTTTTTCACTTGAGTTGAGAAAACTTTGAGCTGCTCTATTAGATATAATATAACCACTACCTAATGCAGGAGCAGGATCACATTCCAAGGCAACTAGACCACTATTATAGTGTAATTTAAAAATTTTCCATTTATTACGCCATTCAAGTTTTTTCCAAACATTAAGATTCGGATCTATTCTTTTTCTTTCGAACATTCCTAGTTGTTTCAGCCTATGTAATACATCAACATCTATATTGTATGGTTTGTTAGTAGACAAATTAAGAAAGTCAAAAAATTCATAGAATTTGAAATTATGTAAAAATGTTAATAACTCTTCTTTTATTTTAACGTCATCTTCTAAAATTAAAGCATACTCTATATTTTCATCAATAATCTTTTCCCAGACTTTACGATGAGAAAGGGCACAACCTAATTCTCCGAGAACAGGTTTTTTCTTCGTTTCAATTATGAATTGCTCAATATTAATCAAAGATTGCGTTTCCATAGAAAGAAACTCACCGTCTACTGCTGACATTCTCGTAAATTCTAAATTTAACCTTTCCATTTGATGTTGTACATACTGTAGTCGATCTGGTCTACGATCAAGATTTATAAGAAAAATTTTTACGTTCATATTAACCTACTTTACCTATTCTAAACTTGCGATATACCAATATCATAGGCTTAAATATGATTGTACTGCCGTTTCCATAGTAAACTTTTTATCTAAATTACAAGTAATATTTGTCAATTCTACAAAACATTGTAACTTATTTGCTAAAGCATCCACATCCCCAACAGGAGTCAAAGATTGGGTAGGTAAAATTTCACTAGGACCAGAAAGACAATCCGTACTAATTACTGGCACACCTAAAGCTAGCGATTCCAAAATTACCAAACCCAGACCTTCAAAATCAGATGAGAGCACCATAAACTTGGCATGTTTCATATAGGGATAAGGATTCTTTTTAAAACCCGTAAAAATAACTTTATTTTCAATACCTAAGCTTTTGACTAGAGCCTTAACCCCGTCAAACAATTCGCCTGTCCCAACAAGTACAAGCTTTTCAGTAATATTTGCTTTTGCATAAGCCTTAATTAGAATATCGTGTCTTTTTTGATGTTTAAATTTACCTACATGAACAATATACCCTCCATTTAGCTCAGGCTCGGGTATATATTCATTTGCTGTATTTACAATCTGCTCTATATCTATAGGATTATAAATTGTCGTTATTCTACCTTTAGAACCAAACAGTTCAATAAAATCATTTCTAACGCCCTGACTTACTGCTACGCATGGCTTTGCTAAGTAAACCTTAGCAAGCCGCTCTCTCATAACGAATAAACGTTCACCATATTCTAACGATGTTGTATTATGAATAACCAAATGAACATTTGGTAAAGTACTCTTACACAACACAAAATCTACTGGGAATAAGTTTGACAGAACTAAATCAGGCTCTCCTATTTTACCTCGTACAAATCTATCAAAGGCTTTTGCCGCAATTCCTGCCCGCATAAATTTAGGTATAGCACGAAATTTTTGATAGTCGAAAAAATGAGTTTGTACACCATCAGGAATTGGTAAATCAATTATATTCTTAAAATATACAATATGGGCTTCGTGTCCCGCATTATTTATACCTTTAGCCAATGTCAAAGCAAATCGCTCTGCTCCATTTCCTTGTAAAGTAAAAATCGCTAAAACGACTTTCTTCTTCATTACATCTGAGTCCTATTAAATCTTTTTTGATCGAGTAAAATAAATCGCTTAGTTACTTTGAAAAATACAGAGAGATAGCGACATGCCATAAGCCATTGCCCTGCGATACGTCGTTTTTTAAACTTTTTCTTTTCCTTAGTACTACTATATTCAGTTTTATAATTCTCGGAACGCCCTATCGTTGAATCAAAGTCTACTGTCGTAATTAAACCATAAGCTTTCATTTGATCTTCTTGAATAATTGCAGCAGGCTCCACTTGTAAAGAACGCAGTTCATAACAGCTAAATATAAAGCCATCTGCAATCGCAGGGGCAGAATGTTCTAGTCGAGCCAATAATTTTTGCGCTCCAGAAGGATAGAGAAGATAACCCGCAGCTCCAGTTCGATCTTGATAAAGCTCAAATAACTCTGTTTCTAAGGCAGAAAAAGTATAAGCAGGTTGTTTAGATATTATTTTTTTACGACTTCGAACTTCAAAATTAATGAGATCTACGTCTTTAAAATCTTGTTCCTCTATCTGCACTAAAAGTTTAGGAAGATGTGATGCTAAAACTGCATCATCCTCTAAAATTAATGCTACTTCTTGTTTTTTTATAACAAGCTCCCACGCTTTTTTATGGCTCAAAAAACAAGCAAGCTCTACTTTACGAAGAGGACGTTGCCATCCAAAACCCAACTGTTGATATTCTTCCTCACTCAAATCATGCGTTGACACAGCATTTATGCGCTCAAAGTGCAAACCCAAACGTGACAACTGTTTCTCTTGATAAACTAAACGATCTATAGAATTTTTCAAATTAATAATAAGTACATGCATATTTACCACCAACGGTTTTTTTCACGAGTATGCCTTTGTTTAAAACGCATGTAGACATTATTGTTTTCTTCTCTTTGCAATCGATCGAAAATTTCAATCACAATTTGACCTAAATTATGCGCTGCACAAATCTGATCTAAGCGCCAACGCATATTTCTTAACGTGTCATCAGTACCTACTGCAAATGCTGAAGTTCCATCAAACAAAGCATAACGCTGTTGTTGCAATAACCGCTGATGTTCTTGATTTACAAGTAAAGACTGATTACATAAAAATCTTTCAGTTTCCTGTAATTTAACAGTGTTGATCAATACTACAGCATTCATTAAGATGGCTTGTAATAATGGATCATCTTCTAAATCAATAAAAGTATCACAGGCAGAAATTAACCAACGAATGTTCAATGATTTCAATAAATATTCCGTCTCACTTAACCATAATGTCTTAAATTTTTGATAGTTTTCTTCAACATCTACCTCACGACGAATCAGAACAATCAAACTTGCATGAAAATGATTAACTTCAGGCTGGCCTACAAACTCCAACTTTAGCTGCTCAATATGTTCATTTAAATCTTTAGCTGAACCATGGGTATAGCGAACTTCTTTACCATCAATAATCTGATTTTTAAGTGCGTCGAGGTCTACACCATTAAACTGAGCATAGATCTTATCTGCCCCAAATCGACGTTGATGACGGCTAAATGAAAACCATTGTTCAAATTTGCTTTTTTTTCTTACAGGCATGTTCAATCCTAACCAACAATATTTACTGCCAAGCCTCTTTAATCCAATCTGATGGCAACACATAGCGATACCATTTACCACCACCGCCATTTACTGCATCAGGTGGGTTAATTTCCCCATGGAAAACAATAATTTTTGCGCCTTCGGGTTTTACGGGCGGTTTAAAATACGCCAAAGGTATTTTTTGCAAGCAATGATACTTATAACTTTTACACCAACTGTCAGGCCAGTAAGAGAGCTTTTTCTCTTGATCGACATACCAAGACAAATAGGCTTGCTCATTGCGGAACTTTTGACGAATTTCATCAAAATGCTCACGAAAATATGGCATCAATCCAGAAAAAGCACCCAACTTAAAACGGTAAACTGAACTATTCCCCGTAATACGCCAAGGACGCTTCCAGTCGTGAATAATCAGAAAATCCCCAGAATAGGTAAAGAAACTATCGATGTTATCAACAATCACGACATCCAAGTCTAAAAAGAGCGCATTGCCTTTTAAACCATAAAGATCTGGCTCAAACGTAGACAATTTATTCCAGCCACGTTCAGGACTCCCCTCTGGAAGTGCTAATGGAGGAATAGGAAAACACTGTACGGCAGGATCAATACCATCGGTACGGTCAGTTAAACACACCATTTTAAAGTCAACGGTAGTATGGCGTTTTACCATGTTATACAAGCGATTAACGTAGTCCGAACCATATTTGGTTCCCCACTTCATACACAGCACAATATTCTGATTTTGTTGTTCTGTCGTATTTAAAACGTCATCATTTTCATGTAAAGACATGCTTGAAACTACCGATCTACATAGTACTTCGCATCATAACATAGTCTAGGTTTGATTGAAGATTTGAGCCATAAAATCCCAAGTAATTACACGGTAATTAAACTGAAATGGATGGTTCATTTACATGACATCTTGTTCCTGTATCGTAATAAAAAATAATTTAGAATCGACATAATGAAAATTACAGTGGTCGGGTTAGGCTATGTTGGACTTTCTAATGCTATGATTTTAGCGCAGCAGCACTGTGTCACTGCCTTTGATATTGATGAAAATCGTATTCATAAGTTAAATCAACGAATCTCGCCAATTCAAGATAACGACGTCTCATTCTTCCTAGAAAATGACAAGCTTCATTTTAAAGCAACGTCAAATAAAATAGATAGTTACATAAATGCTGAGGTTATTATCATTGCAACGCCCACCAATTACGACACCATCACCAATCAATTTGACACTTCAAGTGTGGAGCAAGTCATTCACGACATCCAACACACCAACCCGCTTGCGACCATCATCATTAAATCGACAGTACCTGTCGGCTTTACACAAAGAATGCGACAGCGATTTAACACAAACAATATTATTTTTTCACCTGAATTCTTACGTGA
>NZ_DKIK01000082.1:0-1192 GCF_002454215.1 Acinetobacter sp. UBA6720 | reverse complement strand
GAAACATTGGCACAACTCTTTCTTAATAGTGCTATTAAAAAAGACTGCCCTGTACTATTTACTCACTCGACTGAAGCAGAGGCTATAAAATTATTTGCCAATACTTATCTTGCCATGCGTGTCGCTTATTTCAATGAACTTGACACCTATGCTCAAGTTTTTGATCTAAATACTCGTCAAATTATTGATGGAGTGTGTCTGGATCCGCGTATTGGAAAGTTTTACAACAATCCTTCTTTTGGCTATGGTGGATATTGCCTCCCCAAAGACACTAAACAACTTTTAGCAAATTATGAGCAAGTCCCAAGTAACTTAATTCAAGCAGTTGTAGATGCAAATAGAACCCGCAAGGATTTCATTGCTGAAATGATTATTCAAAAAAATCCCAAAGTAGTTGGTATTTACCGTTTAGTCATGAAATCAGGATCTGATAATTTCCGCTCATCCGCAATTTTAGGGATTATGCGTCGAATTAAAGCACAAGGCATTAAAGTGATTATTTACGAGCCAAATATTTCAGAAAAAAAATTTGCCAATAGTAAAGTTATTCGCGATTTAAAAAAATTTAAGGAAGTAGCTGACTTAATTATTAGTAATCGTCAAACATCGGAACTAAATGACGTACAAAATAAACTCTACACTCGAGATATTTTCGGTATCGATGACTAAAACTACAGCCCAACAAAAAAAGGGCTCCGAAGAGCCCTTTTCACATCAAATTACTTATTTTACATAAGTCAACCAATGTGCATATTTCGGATCTTTACCTTTAACCGCATTAAAGAATGTGGTTTGAATTTGTTCAGTAATTGGGCCACGCGTACCTGAACCGATTTCACGGTCATCATATTCACGAATTGGCGTCACTTCAGCAGCCGTTCCTGTAAAGAATGCTTCATCTGCAATATAGAACTCATCACGGGTAATACGACGCTCAACCACGTCATATCCTAAATCTTTTGCAATGGTAATAATGGTTTGACGTGTAATACCATCCAGTGCACCACCTGCGATGTCTGGCGTATGTAATACACCATCTTTGACCAAGAATACGTTTTCACCAGAACCTTGACATACATAACCTTGTGGGTCGAGCAACATTGCTTCATCATAACCAGAATGTGCCACTTCTTGGTGAGCCAAAATCGACAAAGTGTAATTACCTGACGCTTTTGCTTTACACATCGTCACG